>CAYRYI010000019.1:0-3009 GCA_964428455.1 uncultured Candidatus Saccharibacteria bacterium | reverse complement strand
TCCTTCTATGAAGAGATAACCGGCAAGGTGCCGATTTCTATGATTACCGAGCGGTGGTTTTTGGAAAATCCCCCGGTCAGACAAAAATTTTTCTTCGACGCCGTAAAACGCGCGGTGGACGTCGCCGGAGCCATGATTCTCGCGGCGCCGACGGCCATTTTTACCCCTATAATAGCGTTCGCAATCAAGCTCGAAACGCCGGGACCGATATTTTACAAACAGAGGCGCGTGGGAAAAAACGGGGAGCTTTTCATCATCTATAAATTCCGCTCTATGGCGGCGAATGCCGAAACTAATGGCGCCCAATGGGCGAGCGAGGATGACCCGCGCATAACCCGAGTCGGAGGGGTTTTACGCAGGACCCGCCTTGATGAATTGCCGCAAATTCTCAGCATACTAAAAGGCGACCTCTCCTTCGTCGGGCCGCGGCCTGAACGGCCGGAGTTCGTTGAGGAACTGCGAAAGATCATCCCCTTCTATGACATCCGGCACAGCGTAAAACCGGGACTCACCGGCTGGGCGCAGATTAATTTCCCCTACGGAGCCTCCGCAAAAGACTCCTACAGGAAACTCCAGTACGACCTCTTCTACATCAAGAATCGTTCAATTGCGCTTGACATCACGACTCTTTTAAAGACCATTAAGACCGTCCTTTCCCGCGCCGGACGCTAATTGGCGCCGCCGGTTTTTGTCGCGCGCTTCCGAATCCACTCTGCGTCATGCACGCTCACCTCCTCCAGCGTTAAGCCCTGTTGTTTCAGCAATTTCTTGTTGAAGTCGCGATCGGCCTTCAGTAATTCCGCGCCGTCAGAAAATCCCCGGCGCTCCAGATGCGCAATCAAGGCGTCGAGATCCTTCGGCAAGCAGTATCCGCCGAACCCCCGATAACCGCCATGAGTCACGTCCAAGTGCGAATCCCCGATGCGAAAATCCGCCGCCATGCCTAGGCGAATATGCTCATAATCCACACCGAGTTTGTTTGCCAGGGCCGCGAGGAGATTGGCGAAATTTACTTTGCGGGCGAAGTGGACATTGCGGGCATATTTGATAATTTCAGCCTCGGTCGCTGTGATTTCTACGCGGTGATATGTCCCAACGCCCCAGGGCGACATAAAGGGGGCTTTGGGAAGCAGTGAGAGAACCATTGCCGCCGCCTCCTTGCTTTTCGCGGTAAACCCAACGATCTGCACATCGGGGCGGACGAAATCCTCCCAGGCATTCCTCTCCGTAAGATTTTCCGGATTAAATAAAAACTTGTGGCGCGGATATTTTTTCTGCAGAGATTCTGTCGTCCCCGGCGGCACGGTGGATTTAATCACTACGATTTTAGACCCCCGGATGCGTTTCACTGCGCCTGAAATACGCGAAAGGTCGCAACTTCCGTCCTTGGCCGGCGGCGTCGGCAGGCAAACAAAAATGACATCGGCCCTGCCGATATCATCACTACAATTTTTGTCCGGGTTGGTGTCGAAAAGAAAAAGTTCCTTACCGCGACGATACCCCATTCGCTCTTCGAAATACCTAGCCAGCGGCGTTCCCACCATCCCGACGCCAATAACGCCAACATGTAAACTTCTCATGCGTCAATTACAACCGCTAACACCAATGGAGTGTTTCGCGTACCCTAGTTATCATGGCTATTTTACCCCGTTACAAAAAAGCTGCGAGCATGAATCCCGTTAGAAAATTAACTGCATAACTTTAGCGGGTTTGTAATTACATTTGTACAATGATGCTGCTTATTTCCTTCAGAGACACAATTTAATTTTCTAACGGGATGAAGCCTGTGAATAAGCAGTATTTTAAGAACTCTTTTCGAAAACTAACCCAACTTGGAAACCCCGTTTCCAAGTTGATGGCGGTTACCTTATAACGGGGTTTGCGAATCAAGTTCCTGGATGAACTTATCAACTTCGGGTTTTAGTTTCGGATCCAGCTCCCCCGCCCGCAATGCCGCCTGCTTGGCGCCTTCTTTATCACCAAGAGTTGCGAGCACCGCTGCGTATTGGCCGTAAAGCTCGGCGCTCTCCGGAAACGTCTTAATCCCCTCCAGAAGCAGCAATTTGATCTTTGCAAAATCATTGCTGCGAAGATAGGCTTCGATCAGCCGCTGGATTGTCGCTTGATCAAGTGTATGCACGAGATCGCGGTAGGCAGCTAGTTCGCGCTCCGCGACATCGGTTTCCCCCCCCAAGATGGCGGCAAAGGCGGCATTAAGATGCGCGCCGGGGAAAGAAGGATCAAGTGAAACGGCCTTCTCCATCAACTGCATCGCCGCATCTCCGTTGCCTAAAGCTAACTGGGTAGAAGCAAGTTCAAAGTATATCGGCTGCTTAGTCGGCGATAACTGCAGGGCGCGTTGGAGTGCGGCCATCGCCTCTCCCGCGTAAGCCGGATTTAATGTAAGCCCTGCGTTATAAATTGAACCGAGAAACAGAAGATGCTTGGCATCGGGCGCGGGAGCTTCCGTCAAAACGCGCATTTCCCGGATGGTAAATTCATTGAACTTCTTTTTTTCATCATCGCCGCCCCTGCCCTCGGCGCCAATAACCGAACGGAAAAGCGAAGCCAGCTGTTCACGCGCCTCTCCGCTGCCGAACGTGCCGTAGCCAATGGATTTTTCGAAAGCTGACTGAACCGCCGTTATTGCCGCTCCCTGGTTAAACTTCGCTAGCGCCTGAATTAAAGCCCGCGAGGCCATAATGGGTCGGACATTTAGAACGTACAAGGAAATAAGGACGGCCGTACCCGCTACTCCGAGAGTTATCCAAGCGTTTCGCATCCGCACCGCGGCTAGCGAATAATCGGGGCGCACCGGCTTCGGCGGCGCAGTCTCGGCGTGCGCCAAGTAATCAGAAAACCCAAGCGTCAGAAACAAAAGAAAATATGACTGGAAGTTGTCGAAAACAAATAAATTCTGGAAAAAATACACTCCGAAAAGGCCGCCCAAAATCCCCGCTTCGTAAAATGAAACTCGCCCGCCGCGCCAGGCCGTCCAGACATTTTTGA
>CAYRYI010000018.1:0-10669 GCA_964428455.1 uncultured Candidatus Saccharibacteria bacterium | reverse complement strand
AGAGGAGCCTGCTATCGCCGCTTGGCGAATTGCGGACTCCTCCGGGTTGGTGCGCGCGGATCAGCCCCGCTCCGAGCCGTGTTCCGGCTCGACTACGCGCAGGGTATCCTCCGACCCCTCATCAGGGCCGGACACAGAGTGCTCGAGCATCTCCGCCCTTGGGCCACGGATACCGTGGGCGCACTCCACGATCTCCGCCATAAATGCCTCGGCCATTTTGTCCATTGGGCCTCCTTCCTAGCCGACGGCTTCTGTGAAGTTCGGCTGTCGGAGCATCAGGAGCTCCGCTACATCCTGATTGGGCATCTCGACCTCTTTGGCGACAGAGTAGTCGCCAGGATCGGCAGAGACCGGCCTGAAGCCATCGCTGCCTGTTTCCACAAACCATCGATGTATGAAAGCTCTTTCCCGTTCGCTAGCAGTGAGAGTAGTGATGGCTACCTCACCAAGCGGGAGCTCGAACGTGTAGAGTTCCCCGTGATCGCCTGATCGCACAATGCGCACTTTCATGATGTTCTACCTCCCTTTCTGTCTGTATTATGTAGAGAAGTGAAGTTTGCTATATCCAGCGGACCACGGAAGCCATGAGTCTGAAGCTCTCGGCCTTCGGGCTCCGCTGGAATGTATATGTGTAAAGAACTATTCTAGTGTAGCATAACTGCTAGCGGTTGTCAATGCCGCCCCAGCAGCTAGAACTTTACGCTCTCGCCGGGTTTAATCACGCTAGCCCGAGGTTCATGCGCGGCGACTTTCGCGGGCTTGGCGAGATCCTCGCCGGGTAATGACAGCTTTCCTATTTCATCGCTCGATACTTTGGTTTCGCCTTCGGTAGCCGCCAACGACTCCTGCAGGACTTTACGCAATTCATCCAGGTCAACGCCTTTCTTTGGCGGCTTTGGAGAAGACGAGGTCTGCAGCTGCGAAGAGACTGGAAATTTATCCGCGCCGCCTGTGGCTTGAGACCTTGCCGATCCTTGGCCCGCGTCCGGCTTTTGCTCCTCCCGCGGCCGCAATTCACCAAGCGAAAGCGGCGCCACGTCTTTCGAAACTCTGACGATGGGAGCAGACTTGATCGTGGCGGCGGCTTGATTTTGCCGCCCCGACTCTGATCTTGATTTTGGACCGCCCAATGGCGCTCCCTCCCGCGGACCGCCGCGCTGGATTTGCGAAAGGTGCTCGGTGCAATACACTGGACGCCTGCCATCCGGTTGGAACGGCACCATAATGTCCGCCCCGTCCACCGCGCACTTGGCCGGATACATTTTCTGGTCTTTGTCTTTTTTCTTTTTCGGTTCAGCAGCAACGCCGCCCCCGACAGCCGCTGCGCCAGATACCGCGTGCCTCGGTTCGGTTGCCGTCAACGCTAAGTCGCGGGGAGCGCGGGGCGGGATAGGCCGCGATACAAGCCCGCTCCATTCGCTAATCGCCTCACCAATCTCCGCCGCCGAACGGCCGTAGCGTTCGCGGCAGCGCTCGATAATTTCTTTTGAAGAGTTTTCGGCCGGCGGCGGAATCGGCGGAAGCGTTTTAGCGGAGAACGGGCGGGAGGCCACGTTATCAATCATCAGTTTCAAATAAATCTGGGCAAACCCCAGATTCACGAAATCCTGAATCAGAAACTCCGGCTCGAACTCCTTTTCCAGCACCTCGGCGTCTTCCGCGCCGATGCGAAAACTGACAATCGTCCCTACGTTGCCCAGAATCGCCTGCTGCAGCATGGCGGATTTGGTCTTATCGTCCACCAGCTGCCCCATGTATTGGTGCGCCAGCGTGAGATTTAAGTGGTATTTTCTCGCCTCCGAAAGAATATTGGCGAAGGACTCCGTGGCGAAGTTCTGGAACTCGTCAACGTAAACGTAAAAATCTTCGCGTTCTTCTTCGGGAAGGTCCACGCGCGACATGGCGGTGAGATAAATTCTAGTCACCAGCAACGCGCCAAGAAGATTGGAATTTTCTTCGCCAATTTTCCCCTTGGAAAGGTTGGCAATCAGGATCTTTTTCTGATCCATGATTTCGCGGATATTAAAAGTCGAACTGGTCTGCCCGATGATGTTCCTGACCAAGGGATTGGAGATAAACTGGCCAACTTTGTTCTGGATGGCGGCAACCGCTTCGCGCATGAACTGCTCCGGGAGCTTGGCGAACTCGTTCTCCCAGAACCCTTTCACAATCGGGTCTTTAATCTCCGAAACAATCTGCTTGCGATATTCCTTGTCGCCGAAAATGCGGTTGACGCCGATAAGTGTTGCGCCGTCGCGCTCCAGATGCGCCAGAATGGAATTCGCGAGAAAGTACTCCATGCGCGCCGACCAAACGTCCGGCCAGAGCTTCTTGAAGACTCCCATCAGGCCCGAGGCCACAAAGTGGCGCAGATTGGGATCAGGCTTTTCTAGCATATTGAAGCCGAGCGGATGCGCGAGATCCGCCGGATTGAAATAGACCACGTCGTCAATCCGTTCTTTGGGCACAAACGATAGCATACGCTCGGCGTACTCGCCGTGCGGATCCAGCACCGCCACGCCGTTCCCGCGCTGGATATCCTGTACCGTCATATTGTCAAGCATAGTCGTCTTGCCAGTGCCGGTCTTCCCAATAACGTACATATGGCGGCGGCGGTCCGGCCGCTTGATGCCAAAACGCCGCATCTCGTTGCGGAAGGTAGTTTCTGCGAAGTAGGTGATTTCGTCGTGATTCATAACTAATGACTAAAGCTAAAAGACAAATACTTTTGACTTTTAGCGTGTGGCTTTTGACTATCCAGCGGGGAGGTTAATCGGCGGCTCGCCGAATTTGGCCTGCTGGCGCGGCATGGCGGGAGAAGAAACCGTCTCGCCTGGAAAGTGGAAAAGCGTCGCCATCTCCTCGGTATTTAAAACAATGGGTTTTGAGCGCATAGATTCAACTTGGCTGGGAAATAATCGGTAAAAAAATCTAGAAACTGCGTTTGCAATCCGCATAGTGTCTGGGAATGGGAGAATTTTTTTGATGTCCCAAAAAAGCGTCCGGTGTTTGTATGAATACAACAAACCCCGTTTTATCTTATTTTGGTATTTTTGCGAACTGTAAAAACCCCACAGATAATCCTTTGTTCGTGTGAGCGTGCCGCCGTTGGGCTTAAAGGCGTTCAAGTGCTGGGTATTGAACTGCTTAATCATGCCAAAGAGCGAGCCAATACCGCTTGGATCAAACACGTCGCGCCGCGCCACATAAATCATCCGCACCACCGCCTCATATCCCAGCTTTGAGGCCTTGCGTTCGATCGCGGCGATCACATCCTTCTCGCCCGGGGTGATGTGCAGCAGCTTCGACGGATCTTTTTTTGCATCGTCTTTTTTAGCGCCGGCGGCATAGAGCCGACCCAGCCCACGCTCGCCGGAAGAGGACATGGGCTTCGCCAGCTCCGCCGCGTGCTCGGGAATTTCTTCAATAAACGCGGAGACAATTTCGGCAAGCGACTCCCACCATTTTTTCTTGGCGGGCTTCTCGCGCCCGGCGAGCTTATTTACAATTTGCTCCGCCTCATCTTTCCAGTTATCTTTCGGCCCCTTACCGGGCAAACCGCAGGGACGCGCCAAGATTTGAAACCAAATCTGCTCACCGTGTTTTAAGGTCGCCAGGGTTTCGGCAAAGGCCGAGAGCGGATCAACTTTTACTTCTTCAAGCTTGGCTTCGGTGAGCGTCTTAAAGTCGTAATAAGTAGTGATGGGATAGGCGTCTTCTTTGGCAAATTGCATCTCCGTGCCCCACATCTCATAATCCTCGCTAAGGAAATCGTCGGGGACGCTTTTGGTGTAGTCATCGGCTTCGCTGATTGTGACATCGGGATACTGGGCGTAAATCTGCGCCTCCACCACGTTACGCCATTTCTTCGGCGCATAGATATAAAAACGTATGTCGCCGCCCTGGCCGACAATCTCTAGATTATACCAAAGCCGCACATTTGCCTCCAAATAAAACTCTTTAAACTTCTCTGGGGGGACATAGGGACCATGAAAGCCGGTAAACACGCGCTCCATGGCTTCGGGGGATTTCATAATCCCCCGCGGGATGCGAATCTCAAGCAGCACCCATTGGGTGCTTTTCAACTTCGCTATTATGAGATAGTACTTCCAGTTCTCGGCGGCGAGATAGACAAGAACCAGCGGAGTATAAATCCACCACCCCGCGAGTATCAGGCGGATTCCTTCAAATAGATTGGCGGCGAAAAAATCGGGCGTAAACATTAAGTGAGGGTCTTCCCCCAAAACTGACTACAGGCTACTGTCTACAGTTTACAGCCAGACGCTTACGAAGTCTAAATGGGAAGCTCCAAGCCTTTCCCGTCCTTGCCCCCGAAACGGCTGGACGTTTTATCGAGTTACACCAAAAAATACTTCCCGTCCGGATTCTTGGAAAATAACGTGCGATTTTGCAGATTCAGAAGAATCGTATTTTCCTTAACGAAGCGCCTCTCAAGCACGCTCTTCACAATCTCCTCCTTGGCAAGCGGCTTCGCGGCACCCCTCAACACTTCCTGCATGACCGTAGCGACCGTCCCCGGGGTGTATCCCCATTCACGAAGAGCGTAAAGCCCCCGGCCCACCAAGACAAACTGATTGCCGGCCTTAATCAGCTCGTTATGCACCGTCTGGGGATGCGCCGGTTTTCTGGTCCACTGCATGGAATTGATGGCTGAAGCCACCTCGCGAAAATGCATAGGCTTGCCGGTCTTTTGTAAAACCACGTAGGCCTTGTCGCGAACGCCCTTGGGGCGGATCGTGGGCCATGAAGCCAAACCGTATTCGCCGTAGGGATTTTGGGCGATCTCTTTGGAAATTCCGAGGTAAGCCTGCAGGACCTGATCTTTCGGCTTATCGCCCAAGACCCGCTCCGCATGCGTTCCAAGAAGCGCGAAAAGCGCTTCGCGGCTCACGGGAGATTTTTGTTTTTCTAGATCAGCGATCACGCCTTGGATAATTTTTTCCGCCGCGGTTTTGGCCTCTTTTGCGGTGTACCAATGATCGTAGTGCAGGTCGGTCTCGCGCGTTTTTTGAAACTGCTTGCCCACTGTCAATAGAAACCCCAAATGTGCATGCTCGCGTTCATCGGCGATGCTTTTCAGCAAATGCTCTTCCCGCGCCACGCTCCCGTGCTCTTTCAGGTGCTCCTCGAGCGCCTTAAACACCGAGTCGGCCAAGCTGTAAACCGCCGGCTTGGCAATGGATTTTAGCCCGTCGGCTTCTATCTGGCGCACGCGCTCGCGCGTAATGCCGTAAGAGGAGCCGATGGCCTCCAGGGTCTCGCCTTTGCCATTTTTAAGCCCAAAACGGCGCTCGAGCACCTCTCGCGCGCGCTTATTTTCGATCTGCTTCAGAAGATTTTGAGCCGCCTCCCGAGGCTTAATTGAGACTTTGATTGGCTGCAACATTTGGCGTCTTCAATAAACACTGCCCTTGCCCCAAAACAAGCCTGCATGGGGGCCTAGACACAAATTATAATACGGGCATATGGTAGCATCGGCTTGACAGAGTGTCAATAACGCCGGTTATTTCTGTCATTTTTATCCCGTTATATCCGAGAAACCCTACTGCCCCATCCCATTAGAAAACTTGAAGAAAATGGATCTTTTTGAATTACTTTAACCATAATGATTTTTCAATACGCCACTCGCCTGGCGCATTGAGTTGATTTTATCTATTCCGATCCGATAACATTCCAACGTTCTGCAGAACGTTGGAATGTAATGTTCAGCCAACTCTTCTCTCCGACCACTTCTGCCAGGTAACAAGTATCGGGCTTGCGAGACAAATCGATGAATAGGTCCCGAAAAAAACTCCTATGATAAGCGCCAGCGCAAAATATGCTATGGATGCGCCGCCGAAGATATAAATCGAAATCATCACTAAAAGCACCGTCAGCGAGGTGTTAATCGAGCGTGTAATCGTCTGCGAAATGCTATCGCCCACAACCGTCTCAAACGCCGGCCTTCCCTTCATGTTCTTTAGATTCTCGCGGATGCGGTCAAACACCACAATCGTGTCATGCACCGAAAACCCGAGGATTGTAAGAAGTGCAGTAACAAAAAGAGTGTCCACCTCAACCCCGTAAAAATGCCCGAGAACCGAGAAAACCCCGATCGGAATCGAAACATCGTGCAAAAGCGCAATCACCGTAGCGATGCCGTATTTCCATGAGGCCACCGGCTCTGAAACTTTACGGAAAGCCCAAGCGATATAAACAACGATCAGGAATATTACAAGCACGATCGCCCAAATTGATTTTTTAGCAAGTTCCCTGCCGATGGTAGGCCCGATCGCGTCAAATCTCTTCTCCGCCACACTCTCTCTGCCGCCGCCGGCAAGCTCCCTTACCAAATCCTGATGGCGTTCTTCCGAAAGATGCCCGGTGCGAATGAGAACGCCGCGTCCCCCCGTCGGCTGGATAACTGCGTGCGGAATCCCGGCCGCCGTAACGCGACTATTCAGCTCATCCAGCGACGGACGTAAAACCGTATATTCCACCTCAAGCAAAGAACCGCCGGTAAAATCAATTCCGAGTTTTAGGCCCCAGAGAAGCGCAGCTGTGAGAGACAAGGCGACCAGGACTCCGGAGATAATGTAGGTAATGGGGCGATGGTGGATAAGAAACATATACCCTTAAATCCCAGATTACAAATCCCAAACTCCAAACAAATCCAAAATCCTAATTTTCAAAAATCCAAACGAAGTTTCGCTTTCGTTTTGGCAATTTGAATTTTGGTCATTGGATATTGTTTGTGATTTGGTGCTTGAGATTTGGTGCTTCATAAGTTAATCCTTATTTTTCATGATACCCGATAAGTACCAACCGCGCCGCGGATTCTTTACCAATGTTGCCAGTAAAAATGTCCGCGAAACCGTTAGTGCCGTGAACATCGAAACCAGAATGCCGATGGCGAGTGTTAAGGCAAATCCGCGCACCACCGACGTCCCCAGCCAATAAAGAATCGCGGCGGTAATGAGGCTCGAAATATTCGAGTCGCGAATTGAGGTCCAGGCTCTGGCGAATCCCTCGAGCATAGCCTCGCTAAGCGACTGCCCCCGGTTAAGTTCCTCCTTCATGCGCTCGAAAATAAGGATATTGGCGTCAACCGCCATGCCGATAGAAAGCACGAACCCTGCAATCGCCGCTACGGTGAAGGTAAGATCGATAAGCTTGAAAACAGCGAGAGTAACGGCGGTATATAAGAGAAGCGCCAAAACCGCCAGAACCCCCGGCAAGCGGTACCAAAATATCATGAAAGCGGCTACAATGATGAGTCCGACGAGGGCGGCGCGAAGAGATGCTTCCAGCGAAACCCTGCCAAGCGAGGCCTCAACGGTCTGCTGCGAAATCAGCGTAATCGGGACCGGCAGGGCGCCGGGGTTCAAATTACGCACCATGGTCTTTACGTAGTCGAGCGTGAATTGCCCCGTGATAACCGCCTTGCCCCCGCGAATCTCCTCATTCACCGTAGGCTCGGAGAGGCGCACGCCGTCAATGTAAATACCCACCGGCAAGCCAACATTCCGCCCAGTAATCTCCTCAAAAATTCCAGCCCCCTCTTCGTTGAACTCAATGCCGATTCTAGGGACGTTCGTATTCTCGTCAAATTCGACTGTGGCGCGTTTTAAGTAACGGCCGGTAAGCTTGGCCGGCAGAAAGTAAGGGTCCTGTTCGCTAATTTCACCCTTAGTCTGCGCCTCCAAAATCTTTTCTGTCGACGAGGCATCGCGCGGCTCGCGGAACTCCAAAAGCGGAGTGGCGCCGATATAGCGGATGGCGGCCTCCGTATCTTTCACCCCCGCAAGTTCAACAATCAGCCGCCAATTATCACCCATCTGATTCACTTGGACCACCGGCTCGGCCACGCCGAAGGCATTCACGCGCCGCTCGATGATGTCGCGAAGCCCTTGCATGGCAGAACCTGGATCATCAATACTGACGGTAGAAAAATCCGCCTGATACACCAAATGCGTCCCGCCCTGCAAATCAAGCCCCAGGCGGTAAGGGGCCAGAAGAACGCCCCGAAGTTTCAGCCATTCCGGCGCGCGCCTGTTCCAAATCGCCGCCGCGTCATAAACCCCCAAAGCCAACCCTAAAAGCAAAAGAAAAACGGCGGCTACGCGCCTTTTTGCCACAGAGTATGATCTTCTATTCCTAACCGCCATAAGCCAAACTATCCTTGGCAAGATTACTAAATACGCTCCTTGACCGCAAGCGTTACGAGAGCGCTAGAGCGCGCCAAGTTCTTCGATGAACTCGCCGAGGGATTTTCCTTTTTGCTTGCGAATCGTGCGATCAATGTAGGAAATTAAAAAGGCAAGCTCGGTGCGTTCACCAGTCGCGACTTTCGACGGCAAACCGAAACTATTCTCGATCTCGGCATTTGTCTGTCCGAAAACAATGCCGACGACGCCCCCGCCCAGGGGCGAGATAATCGGACTGCCGGAAGATCCCTGCTGGGTCGCGATGCTCCCCTCAAGCTCGATAATGTCGTGCATATTGCTGGCGTCGTCCACCCGATATCTTTCAACGATCTTCGTCGTCGTATAAACCAGATTCTGCCCGCCCGCCAAAAGGCTAGAGCCGCCGATCAATTCTGTAGGGTAAGCGGCGCTGTACAAACCATCGCCGATCTTTGGAGAATAGGCCGCATTGAGTTCCAAATATTTGAAAGGTGAAATAATCGGCGAGGTCGCGGTAAGTTCATAAATTCTCCCAAAAGCAAAATCCTGCTTAGGCACGGGGCTGGTGGCGATTTTGTCCGATGTATCGCCGACAAAAACAATTTTGAGCTTGCCCGCGAAAGAAGCCGGATTGCCGGTCTTGACGACGCACGATTTCGCGCCGTCCACCACGTGAGCATTCGTCAAAACAATCCCCTTGGGTGACACGATAACCCCGCTGCCGGTAGAGACACTTCCTGCGCCCTGCTCGCATACCACCTGAACTACCGCGAGATACAGCTTTTGGTATATCTCATCGGGAGTTAATTGCTGTGCCGCGGGCGCTTGCGGAATAACGCCGGAAACCGCCGCCGGGGAAGAGACTGGCGGCGTCTTGTGATTTTTGGGGGGCACGCTGGGAACATCTTTGGTATTCAGCTCCTCGGGTCTTATAAGACCCGAGACGCTGGCGCCGCTCACAACCTCCGATTCTAAAGCCGCCAGAGGCTTGGCGTTTTGCGCCTGCCCGCCCGGGAACATCTCTTGCAAGATGCGAAGTTCTGTCGGCGCAAACCTTGTATCTACCGGCCTTCCCGTCAGCGCCTGCCGCCAGAAGATACCGGAAAATATTCCAAAGACAATGATAAAGGATATTGTAACGAGCCGCCTTATCATAACCGATCAAGTGCTGACACCGCCGCCTCTCGGTAACTGCAATAATCGCACTCGGCTCCGGCATCGGGCAGTACCGCGCCTTCCAAACAGGCGCGGGCGCCCTGAAGCGCCCCCGGCACCCAATCGGCCCCTCCTTCATAGGGAAGAACCCTGACATCAAATTCGAGCTTGCCGTCGAAAGCCTCTTTATCCGTATCCCCGTTGCAGTAGACGAAATACCCTGTATTGCTTACGCGAAACCCGTTTTGCCGGAAAAGCCACTGGTAGATTTCCATTTGGCGGCGATATCCCACTTGCCAGTCCGCATCAATCGTCACCTCGGAGTCCTTGGCGGTGGCCTTGTAATCTACGATCATCAGTTCTCCATCTTTATCCGCCCACACGTCGTCAATGGCGCCGGTGAGCAATAGATTCGTCGGTTCATAAAGATACTGGATGCCCCCGCCGAGCGCATCCCTCCACATATTTATCCGCTCATCCATAAACGGCACGGCGTTGATGCCATAGGCCTTCATCAAGGGGTGCGGCGTCCCGGCGGCGCGATGGCGGTCAAACTCTTTTTTCAGCAGCTTGTCGACGGCGCTATTAAGACTAAAGGGAAACCCGGGGGGCTGCGCTACTCCTAAGCGGCGATCAAGATAAAAACAGCGCGGGCAATTGAGAAATAAATCCAGCTTGGTTCGGCTCAATTTAAACGGCACCCGCGATGCGGGATCAAAAAGATTACGTGAGCGTTGGGGGTTGTAATACTTGGACATAACGAAAATTTAAAAATCAAAATGTAAAATGAAAAATGAAAAATTTTTGATCTGTCATCCATTCGACTCCGCTCAGGATAACCCTGAACTATGCTGAATGGGTCATTTTAAACTTTGATTTTTAAATTATTGAATCGTGATTTTTACAATCACGTCTCCCTGCTTTATTTTTCTTACAACATCCATGCCTTTTACGACTTTGCCGAAAACTGTGTGTTTGCCGTTTAGATGAGTCTGCGGACTTTCTGTAACAATGAAAAATTGCGAGCCATTCGTATTGGGGCCGGAGTTCGCCATGGCAAGCGCCCCTACATCAACCGGTAGCGAAGACAAACTAAAATCATATTGATAACCTTGGGCCTCAAGCGCCTGAATCGCCTCCTCGCCAAGACCAAGAACGCGCGGATTAATTTCATCGGCAAACGTATATCCAGGTCCGCCGCTCCCCACGCGCGGGTCGTCGGTTTTAGACAAGGGATCGCCGCCTTGGATCACAAATCCTGGAACAACGCGATGAAATTTCATTCCGTTATAAAATCCTGATTTCGCCAATTTAATGAAATTGTCCAC
>CAYRYI010000017.1:0-10983 GCA_964428455.1 uncultured Candidatus Saccharibacteria bacterium | reverse complement strand
AACCGGAAAAATACACCATCCGCATGTCGCGATCCCGCATAACATTTGCGCGCGGGCGCGCTCTGCGGGTGCCGGACGGTCCATTGGAGAATAACAGTGCCGAAGAAGAATCGTAATGAGGTCATCTCTAAACTCTTTTTCGTAACGAAACTGTATAATTTCGAGCGAGGCGAGGACGGACGACGAAGGTGTATATGGCTAATATACATCAAGGAGGACGGACGAAGCCGTAGCCGAAATTAGACAGTTGCAGTAGAAAAGGGAGTTTGGAGATAACCTCAATATATATTAAGAACGCATAATCAATTAAATAACTTAAGGGGGCAACTTTAAGAAAAGGAATGGGAAGACTTGCGATCAGTTTTCGTTTCAGTTTAATCGGTTGCACTTAACCGACACGAAAACTGACCAGGAGTCTTCTGCCGAACATTCGGCAGGCCCACCCTTTATCTCGAGGCGCCCTCTTAGCAATAATGATCAAGAAACATCATACCTACTCCCTTAATTTGGGAGGACGCGAGCTCACGATTGAGCTCGGCAAACTGGCGCCGCAGGCGAACGGCAGCGCCCTGGTGCGCTACGGCGACACCATGGTCTTGGCCACGGCCGTAATGAATAAGATACCGAAAGAGGGCGGCGACTTTTTCCCGCTTACCTGCGACTACGAAGAAAAATTCTACGCCGCGGGGAAGATCTCCGGATCGGCCTTCATAAAGCGCGAGGGACGCCCCTCGGAGGAGGCGGTGCTTTCGGGACGCCTGATTGATCGATCTATCAGGCCGCGCTTTAACCACCAGATACGAAATGAGGTCCAGGTAGTCACCACGATTCTGGCGTTCGACGGCGCAAACGATCCAGATGTTCCGGCGCTGGCTGGTGCTTCTTTGGCGCTCTCGCTTTCGGACATCCCGTGGGACGGGCCAATCGCTGGCGTTCGCGTCGGGCGCCTCAATGGCAAGTTTGTGTTAAACCCGACCTACGAAGAACGAATGACTTCTGACATTGATCTTTTGATTTCCGGGTTTTCGGGACACATCAACATGATCGAGGCCGGCGCCAAAGAGGTCAGCGAGGAAGAAATGGCCGAAGCCATCGAGTGGGGGCACGCGGAACTCAAAAAAATCATCGAGTTCCAAAAAACCATTATCGCCGAGCATCCCGTGACAAAAGCCGTGGTGCCACTCGCCGAACCCTCGCCGGAACTTGTCACTTTCATGCGCGAAAAAATAATCGCGCGGCTGGAGGAGGCGATGTACGCAGATATGCCTAAATTGGAAAAGTACGCCCTAAAAGACGCGATCGAAGCGGAATGGAAAGCTGTGGCCAAAGAAAAATTCGGCGACACCATCGCGCAAAGTTCCATCGAGTATGTTTTCCACGAAGCAGTTAACGAAATCGTCCACCGGGAACTCTTGGGAAAGAGCCGGAGGCCCGATGGCAGAAAACCCGATGAACTGCGCCCGCTTTCGGGCGAGGTGGGATTTGTTCCGCGCGTTCACGGATCGGGTCTTTTCCAGCGCGGCGAGACACAGGTGCTTTCGGTAATAACTTTAGGCGCCCCGTCGGACGAGCAGCGCTTTGACACCATGGAGGGAGAATTCAAGCGGCGCTTTATGCACCACTACAACTTTCCGCCCTACTCCGTGGGCGAGGTTGGCAGGATGGGCAGCGGGGGACGGCGCGAGATCGGGCACGGGAATCTAGCCGAGCGAGCAATGCTTCCGATTATCCCGTCGCGCGAGGACTTCCCATATACCATCCGCATCGTTTCTGAAACACTGGCCTCTAACGGATCTTCTTCGATGGCCTCGGTCTCGGCCTCGATTTTAGCGCTGATGGACGCGGGCGTCCCCATTAAGAAACCGGCGGCCGGAATCGCCATGGGGCTAATGATGGATAAAGCTGGCAACTACAAAGTCCTTACGGATATTCAGGGGCCAGAGGATCACCACGGCGACATGGATTTTAAAGCGGCGGGCACGGCTGACGGCGTTACCGCGCTCCAGATGGATGTGAAAATCGAGGGCGTAACGCCGCAGATTCTTAAGGATGCCCTGGCGCAAGCAAAAAAAGCGCGTATGGAAATTTTGGAGGTGATGAGGGAGACCATCGCCGCGCCGAGGCCTGAGCTTTCGCCCAAAGCCCCGCGCATCGTCTCTCTTAAGATCAATCCGGATAAAATCCGCGATCTCATCGGCCCCGGCGGGAAGATGATCAACCAGATAATTGACGCCACCGGCGCCCAGATTGACGTGGAGGATGACGGCTCTGTCTTTGTCACCGCAGAAAACCAGGCATCCGGCGCCGAGGCCGTGGAATGGATCAAAAAAGTCACGCGCGAGATCATCCCGGGCGAGATTCTTGAGGGCCCGGTCACGCGAATTTTTGAATTCGGCGCGATGGTGGAGGTGGCGCCGAAACAGGAGGGGTTGATTCACATTTCGGAGCTCGCGCCGTATCGGGTGGAACGGGTTACTGATATAGTGAACGTAGGCGATATTGTTCCCGTCAAAGTCAAAAATATTGACGACCAGGGCAGAGTCAATCTTTCGCTAAAAGACGTGCCGGGACGCTACTCCGAGGAAGATATTTCGCGCTACCAAGCGGCGCATCCCCAGACAGGGACGGGATACCCGCCGCACCGCGGCGGCGCCCCCACGCATCGCCGAGAGGATCGCGGACGAGGGCCCAGGCGCTACTAATAAAATTCGGTCTACAGCCAACCGACCACTGGCTACCGCCACGCTGTAGACGGAAATTTTGCTTATCTAAATAATTCTATGCCGGTAGAATTTTCGAACACGACCGAGATTCAAAAACTGGGGGCCAATGTCCGCACCATGAAGTCGGACGTTTCGGAGTTCCTGGCGAGTACCAAGCCCTCACTGATTAAGATTCTGTCGAATCAGATAGAGGAGGAGCGCGCCGGGCGCGCTGTAAGGCTGTCTTTCGGCGCGCACTATGCTGGGAAAATCGGAGCGGCGCTGGTAATTCTTGCTTCCATCGGCGTTCTCGCGGCCGGCGGATATGTTGCCTTTCGCTTATTCAAGAAAGCGCCGGAACAAACTGCGAACGTCCTTATCCCGCAGCCGTTTTTCCGCACCGAACTTTCGGAGACTATGGATCTCAGCGAGCTTCGTGGCGGAAGCCCGGGAGAAAAACTTTCCCGAAGCGCTCGCATCAAAGAGACAGGTGATCTCATGAAACGTTTGATCATTCTTACCGAGAACGACGGCGGGGAGCCTCTGCGTGCCGTCAACGCCGAAGAATTTTTCGAAGCCGTTGATATTCGCGGCACTCCGGCGTTCCTAAAGACGCTCTCCGGTCCTGTCATGCCGCTTTCACATAAATCAGCCGGCAGAACGCGTTTTGCGGTGCTTCTTTTGACTAACGACGCCAATCGCGCGCGCGCCGAACTGCTTCGCGACGAGCATAATTTGGCTTTTGAATGGCCTGTGATATTTCTTGACCAAAAACCCGAAATCAAAATCCTCCCCTATGAAGACCGCATCTACCGAAATATCAGCTACCGCATTGCGCCCTTCGACCCAGTTAACGATCTGCAACTTGCCTACGGCGTCTTCTCCGCAAAAGATTATCTTATCTTTGCCTCATCGGAAGAGACCTTCCGCGCCATCATTAATCGGCTTTATGAAGCAAGCTGATTTTCCCCCGCGAAGTTGCCTCGGGCGCGCGAGTGTGAAATAATACAGCAACCAATATGCCTAACAAGACAGAAATATCGGAACTCTGCGAGGCGCTCGAACGCGAAAAGGAGCGGCTGGAAAAAAGCCTTTCGAGTTTTGCGAAACGCGACCCAAAAGACGCTTCCAACTGGAACGCGCGCTATCCGGAGATGAGCGATGAGGGAGCGGATCGGCTGGATGCTGATGAGAACGCCGACGAGGTTGAGGAGTATGATACGCTTCTCGAAACCGAGGAGACTTTGGAAACACGCCTCCGCGATGTTAACCGAGCGCTGGAGAATATCGGGGGCAGTTCGTATGGTGCCTGCGAATCATGCGGCAGCGCCATTTCAATGGAGCGCTTGCGGGCTAATCCGGCGGCGCGGTTTTGCATCGAGCACGCAAAATAAATTCGAAACTAAAAATGAAAATGTAAAAATTATTGTCGCCAAAAATGTTTCGCGAAACATTTTTGGCTTCTCTTATTTTTAATTTTTAGATTTGACTTTTTAATTTAACCCCATGCCGCAGACTATCTATTCCGCGCAGGTCACCGGGCTTGACGCCGAACCGATTCGCGTGGAAGTCGATATAACACCGGGCCTCCATATCTTCGCGCTTGTCGGCCTCGCGGACAAGGAGGTGCAGGAGTCGCGGGAGCGCATCAGCGCCGCTATCAAGAACATCGGAGCTCTGGCGCCGCATAAAAAAGCCCAGCGCGTAATCGTGAACCTGGCGCCGGCCGATCTCAAAAAGGAGGGGCCGGCTTTTGATTTGCCGATTGCGCTGGGGTATCTTCTCGCCTCGGAGCAGACAAAATTCGATATCAATGGCCGCATGTTTATCGGCGAGCTCGGGCTTGACGGGACGGTCCGGCCGGTGCGCGGGACGCTCGCTATCGCGATTCTTGCAAAGGCCGCGGGATTTCGCGAACTCTACGTGCCGGAAGGCAACGGAAAAGAGGCGGCGTTTGTGCCGGGGATTTCAATTTTTGAGGTTGGTAATGTAAAGGACTGTCTGGATCACCTGGAGGGACGCGCCGCGCTTAAGCCCGTAATCGCAACCGAGCTTACCGACGCCGACGCCTTATACGAACACGATCTTGCGGACATCCGCGGCCAGGAATCGGCCAAGCGGGCGCTTGAGATCGCCGCGGCCGGCGGACACAATATTCTATTCTCCGGCCCGCCGGGAACCGGAAAAACGCTGCTCGCAAAAGCTCTCGCCTCTGTACTGCCGCCGCTTTCACTGGAAGAAGCCATCGAGGTCACAAAAATTTATAGTGTCGCCGGGCTGACACGGAACGAAATCTCGCCAATCGCCGCGCGCCGCCCTTTCCGCAGCCCGCACCATACCGCCTCGAACGCCTCGATTATCGGCGGCGGCACGAATCCGCGCCCGGGCGAAATATCCCTCGCGCATCGCGGCGTGCTGTTTCTTGATGAGTTCCCGGAATTCCAGCGGCCGGTTTTAGAAGCTCTCCGTGAACCACTGGAGGAGCGGCGCGTTACGGTTTCCAGGATGCGGGGCGTCGTAACTTATCCGGCCGACTTTATCCTGGCCGCGGCCATGAATCCCTGCCCCTGCGGCAACTTGGGTAACCCCCGCGCCAATTGCGTCTGCACCTCGGGCGCCATTATGAAATACCAAAGAAAAGTTTCGGGGCCCTTGATGGACCGCATTGATCTTCATGTTACCGTGCCGAATCTGACCTACGAAAAACTGGAAAGAGGATCAGCGGGGGAATCGTCAGATAAAATGCGCCAGCGCGTCCAGAAAGCCAGGAAAATTCAAACCGAGCGGCTGAAAGACGAAAAGATTCTAAAAAATAGCGAGATGGGGGTCAAGCAGGTTAAGAAATTCGCCGCGCCCGATGATGCGGCGAAATTAATTTTGCGAAACGCCATAGATAAATACGCGCTCTCGGCGCGCGGTTATCATCGCCTCTTAAAAGTGGCGCGCACGATTGCCGACTTAAATGGAGAGAAAACTATAAGCCAAAGACACGTTTTGGAAGCCCTTCAATACAGGCGGGAGCAGGAGATGTAATTTGGAGATTAGAACTTAGAGATTAGAGATCGGACAATTTTCATTATCTAAGTTCTTAGTTCTAAGCTCTTAGTTCTGATCTTTAAGATCTCATCCCTAAGTTCTGATCTCTTGATTCTTGCCCCTATCCGCTATTGTCTTAATGTAAGGTAACCCTTCGACTCGGCTCAGGGTGATCCCTCGTTACACTTGGGATCAAAACGGATTCCTCGCTCCGTGAACCTCAAAATGTACGTGGCATCCTGTCGCGCCACGAGTATTCCCCGTGTTTCCGATAAGCCCGATGATCTGGCCGCGTGAAACTTGCCCCCCGGCGCTTACAAGATTGCGTGAATTGTGAGCATACAATGTCTGCGTTCCATTGGGATGGTCAATGACTAAAAAGACGCCGAATCCTCCGTTCCATCCGGTGCCGCGCGCCGTAAGCACCCGCCCGTCCGCCGCAGCAAAAATCGGCGAGCCGCAAGAGGTGGCCAGGTCAACGCCATTTCTGCCGTGAATCCCCTGTGATTTGCGCCCTCCATCAATCGGGCGCTGGAAGTATCCGGCAAGACTCGGCAGGGCGGCGTATCGCTGGGAGGCCGCCGGGCTAGGAGCCGCCTCGCTGTAAAGCTCGCCGTCAGGAATAACGATCTCATCTCCCGCCACGAGCGCCGCGCCGGCGGCCAGCCCGTTAAAAGCCAAGATTTCTGATGAGTCTCCTTTATATTTTTGGGCGATTGAGTCAATCGTATCCCCCTTCTTTACCACGTGCTTGACGCCCGAAACCGGCAGGATAAGAAGCTGGTCCCCAACCTGAATGGCGGAGGCGCTTTTGAGCTGATTCGCCCAGGCGATAGTATTCACGGAAACATTGAAGGTCTTGGCGATGGCGCTCGGAGTGTCCCCGGGCTTTACAATGTAAATAAAGATACGGTCTTGATCGGGGTGGTCCTGTACCGTCCCCAGAGGATTAGCCGGAGCCATTAAGGCGCTTTCCTGCACGACATTCAAATCGGGGACCTTGGGATCGCCAGCCGATTCCGGGTTAGGGATTGCGGATAGTATCGGCGCGATGTACGAGGCCGCTTCGATTTCTTGTATTAAGTCGTTCTTATCAACGCCGAGGCTGGCTTGGGCAAAGAATTTAAAAAGTTCAGAAAAAAATCCTGCGTGGGCGTATGCGGGGGCAACCAACAAAATAGACAGAAACAGAGCCGCGGTGCCGCCGGCTAATCGCACGGACAGCAAGCCGCGCCTGCGCGTATCTTCAGAGCCAGGAATCGTCTTGCCATTATTATCTGATACTCTCGGGTAGGTAAATTTCAAGTTGGTGAACCCCGGCGGATCTGCGGCGGGATATGGCGCTTTCGTCCGTCTCCCAGTTTGGTGCAACCGGGGGAGTACAAGTATGTAGTCTAGCACCGCGACCCCACTGGTCAACTGACAGAATTTACCAAATCATGTCTTGCTTCACTAAAAAGTCCATTATCTAAGCCATAATTTTATCTAACCTAAGCTGTTTCTAGACCTAAAGGACATTAATGTCCTTTAGCTTGACTGTGTATAACTCAATTTGCATGTCCTTTATGTCCTATATAGAATATTGGTGTCAGGCAGAACCGGTGAGCAGAACAAAGTTGGCGGCTCCTATCGGAGCCCCTTCATCGAACCAACGTCGTGCTACTAGTTCTTCCCGATTATCTCTTCCTGCTCTTTCGACCAACCATGACTCGGTTGGATGCCCCAGCCGATGAAATATCTGGACGAGAGTCCTGCGTTCCCGCCTCCGGAGATGCCTCTGGGGGCGCTTCTTTTTTGGAAGTCGAGAACCGATAAGGTAACATTCTTCTGTGGAACATATCCTCAAGGGGCTTAATGAAAAACAACGCCAAGCCGTCCTGGCGCCCGACGGCCCCATATTAATCATTGCCGGCGCCGGGTCCGGTAAAACCAAGGCGTTGACCCATCGCGTGGCTTATTTGCTGGCCCGGGGCGTTCCGCCGGGAGAGATGCTGGCTGTTACCTTCACCAATAAGGCGGCGGAGGAGATGCGGACAAGAATTGGCAAGCTGTTGCAGAACCCGGGTATCAGAGATCAGAACTTAGAGATTCGGGATCAGAGATTAGGAGATACTCATTATCTAAGCTCTAATCTCTTAGCTCTTAGCTCTGGGGCCATGCCTTTCATTGGCACCTTTCACTCCTTTGCGCTCCATATTCTGCGGCGTGAGGCCAAAAAGCTAGGTTTTACGCCGCGTTTTAGCGTTTTTGACGAGGATGACTCACTCGCCCTCTTAAAAGAAGTAACCAAAGACCTCAACATCTCCGCCGAACAATACCCCGCAGGGACGATTCAAAACATAATCTCATCGCTCAAAAACCAGCTAATCGCTTCTGATGAATACGCGAGCGAGGAGGGTCCGTTCGCCAAGACCATAGCGCGGGTTTATACCGAGTACCAGCGGCGGCTAAAAGATGCCAATGCCATGGACTTTGACGATCTTCTGATGTGCCTGGTTGCGCTTTTTGAAAAAGACTGGGAGACGCTGGAGTTTTATCAAAATCGCTTCCGTTACATCCACATAGACGAATATCAGGACACCAATCATGCGCAGTACCGGTTAGTGACACTGCTGGCAAGCAAACATAGAAATATTTTTGCCATCGGCGATGATGCGCAATCAATTTATTCCTGGAGGGGCGCGGATTTTGCCAACATCCTTTCGTTTGAAAAAGACTGGCCAGACGCCGCCGTCATTATCCTCGATCAAAACTATCGCTCCACGCAAAATATTTTAGACGCGGCGCATGGCGTCATCTCCAAAAACATCCTGCAAAAAGAAAAAAAACTTTGGACCGAAAATCAAAAAGGCGAAAATATTTTTCTCGTGCCGGTGGCCAATGAGCGTCACGAGGCGGCGTTCATCGCGGAAAAAATTGCCGACCTTTTCGAGAGTAACCACCATCCGGAAGAGATCGCCGTGCTATACCGCACCAACGCCCAGTCGCGCGTGATTGAAGAGTCGCTGATTCGCGCGGGGATCCCGTACCGCATCGTCGGCGGGGTCAAATTTTATCAGCGAAGGGAAATCAAAGATTTAGTCGCGTATCTGCGGGTGCTTGAAAACGAGCGCGACATTGTGTCACTCCGACGCATCGCCAACGTCCCGCCGCGCGGCATCGGGAGAGTAGCCATGGCAAAACTTCTTGCTGACGACGCCAAGGCCATGAACGCGCGCGAGCAGGTAACTACTGCTGGATTTCTTGGATTACTTGCAGACCTGAAAACGGAAAAGTTAAAATCGGCGCCGGCGGCTTTTTTGAAATATCTCGTGAAAAAAATTCTCTACCAGACATATCTCGCCGATGATTCGCGATCCTCCGAGGAGCGCTGGGAAAATGTCAAAGAATTCATATCGCTCGCCAGGCGCTATGACGACTTGCCGACGGAAGAAGCCTATACAAAACTCCTAGAGGACGTTGCGCTTGTACAAGAGACGGATGATTTGAATTTGCGCGCTCGTGCGGTGCACTTAATGTCGCTCCACGCCGCCAAGGGACTCGAGTTTCGCGCGGTTTTCATCGTCGGGCTTGAGGAGGGGATTTTCCCGCATGGCAGAGCCATGTTATCGCCCGCCGAGCTTGAGGAGGAACGGCGGCTTTGCTACGTCGGCATCACGCGCGCCAAAGAAAAATTGTATCTTTTGTGGGCGGCGCACCGCATGGTATTTGGCTCAACTCAAGTCAATCCGCCGTCGCGCTTCCTCAAAGAAATTCCGGCGGAAGTCTATGACGTCCACAATACCAACTTGCTTGGCGAAGGAATCCTGGATGACGACTATCTAGTTAAAGAAGATGAATAATCCATCTGTACCAATAGACTAGTCTATTGGTACAGATGGATTTCCGCTAGTATGACCGATCCTGACACAAAACTGTTACCGCCTTGGGACCAGCACAAGCCCAATAAGTTGCTCGGCCAGCATTTTTTGGTTGATAAAAATATCCTGCAAAAAATCATAGGGGCCGCGGCGATCAAGAATACCGACACGGTGCTTGAGGTCGGGCCGGGTTTGGGGATTTTAACATTTGAGATTGCTAAGCGCGCCGGAAAAGTCGCGGCGGTGGAAAAAGATCCCGCGCTCGCCGAAACTCTAAAAAAAGAAATTGAAAAACGCGGGATAACGAATATCGAAGTGATTGCGGGCGATATTCTCAAAATGCCCAGGGAACTGTTCGCGCGAATAGTGCCTTATCGCGTGATCGCCAATATCCCCTACTATTTGACGGCACGCCTCCTGCGAAAACTTCTGGAAGAAGTTGCGCAGCCGAAAGAAATTATTTTCACCATTCAAAAAGAAGTTGCGGAACGCATTGTCTCAAGACCTCCGCGTATGAGCCTCTTGGCGCTCGGCGTGCAACTGTACGGTACGCCGAAAATATTATTTACAATTCCCAAGAGTGCGTTTTGGCCGGTGCCGGAGGTGGAGGCGGCGTTGATCAAAATCGAAAACATCTCCAAAAATATTTTTTCGGAGAGCGGCGTCTCCGAATCTGGACTCTTTAGCATCGCCCGCGCGGCCTTTCAGACCAAACGTAAAATTCTGCTAAACTCGCTGGCGCGCCAAACCTCAATCGACAAAGCGTCTTTACAAATCACTCTCGCCTCGCTTGGCATCACCCGCTTGGCTCGCTCGGAGGAACTTAGCGTCGGGCAGTGGATAAGCCTCGTCGCCAGACTCGACAAAAACAGTTAGTCTGTAGTCATGAATCGGCAATTTATAGCGCTATCTATAGTGTTTGCGGCGTTTTTGGCGCTCTTTATCCTGCCTTTGGCGTGGGAGCCGAGTGTCGCCGAGGCTAGCCTTGCCACCGGCGGGCTGGTTCCTTTTGGTGGCAGAATCCTGACATCCACGCCGTGCAGTGAGGGGCAATGGATTACCGTAGGCCCCCCGCGGCCGGGGTCCTTTATACTCACCGCGGGCTCGATTTTATACGCCTGGTATCAAATTTACCGTCCGGGGCCGTGGGTGAAGGGAATCGCGCGACCGATCACGGTGCCCTGCACAGTGCCGTGTCCCGCCGGGGAGTGTCCTATCGGCACCGGTTTACAGATCGATAAAGTTGGTACCAGCTTAAAATAGCAGCAAGGGGCAAGAACTTCGGTTATACACACCTAATTCAGATGTTATACGGGCTATAATAAACACATGGGAATCAAATCCCATGTGTTTTCGCTAACGAATAAACGAGCGCTCATTTGGGG
>CAYRYI010000016.1:3197-11154 GCA_964428455.1 uncultured Candidatus Saccharibacteria bacterium | reverse complement strand
TTGTCGGCGCCAAGCTGGCCGGGGTTTTGGGCCTTTTGCTCGCGGTTCCTATTGCGGCGGTGGTGGTGGAACTGGCCAACGATTTTGACCGCAGAAAGCGCGCGGCGGCATGAAGAAAGGAGAATTTCGGGCGATTAGGTCAAACGTCGCGCAATTAGTTGCGCTTTTTGTTTTAGGGCTGATGTTTGCGCTGGCAAGCTGGCTGTCCTCTTTGCCGAAAGACTCGGTCTTCCCGCAATGGGACAAGGTAGTCCATGCCATATCCGGCATCGCGCTTGGCGTTTCAGTCCTGCCTTATGGGCGCAAGACCTGGGAGATTGCAGCTTTTGTATTTGTCTTGGCATTTCTCTATGAGGTTGTTGAGTTTTATGTTGTCCCTATTTCAGAGTACGGCGGCCGGAACGGCTATCTTATCGATGTCTTCTTCGATCTTCTGGTTGCGGTTCTCGGGGCCTGGATTATATTGAAGTTGATTGAATTAAGGCGCTGACTATGCCCGGGAAACCATATTTCATTACAACTCCGATTTATTATGTGAACGACGTGCCGCATATCGGGCATGCTTATACGACCGTAGCAGCAGATGTCTTGGCGCGCTGGAAGCGGTCTCGGGGTTTAGATGCCAAACTCTTAACAGGCACCGATGAGCACGGCGCCAAAATTGAGGAAGCCGCGGCCCAAGCCGGGGAAACTCCGAAGGTTTATGCCGATGAAATCGCATCAGCCTTTCGCGCGGAGTGGGATCGCCTCGGGATCCAACCGGACCGTTTTATCCGCACAACTGATGCCGATCACGAAGAAACCGTGCGGCAATTTTTGCAGAAGATGTTTGATGCTGGCGTCATCACCCGGGGAATTTACGAAGGCCTTTACTGCGTGGGGCACGAAAAATTTATGTCGCCGGATGAATTGGTTGGCGGCAAATGCCCCGATCATGGAAAAGTGCCGGAGCCGTATAAGGAAGAGAATTACTTTTTCAAGCTCTCAAAGTTTGCCGATGAACTGATCCGGCGGATTGAATCGGACGAAATAGAGGTGCGGCCGCTGGAACGGAAAAACGAAGTGCTGGGAAAACTCCGCCAAGGCCTGCAGGATATTTCGATCTCGCGAGCCAAGCTTTCTTGGGGCATTCCGCTTCCCTTTGATTCGTCCCACACGGCTTACGTTTGGGTGGACGCGCTAATTAACTACTACACCTATGGCAAGCCTAAGGGTTTGTGGCCGGCCGATTTACATTTGATAGGCAAAGATATTTTATGGTTCCACTCCATAATCTGGCCGGCGATGCTGCTTGCCATCGGCGAAGCGCCGCCCCGGAAAATTTTCGCCCACGGGTTTTTCACGATTGGCGGCAAGAAAATGTCGAAAACCTTGGGGAATGTCATTACGCCCGCGGAACTCGTCAAAAAATACGGCGTGGACGGGGCGCGATATTTAGTGCTTTCGGCGTTCCCCTTCGGCACCGACGGCGATTTCGACTGGGCGCGGCTCACGGAAAAATATAATGCCGACTTAGCCAACGGCATCGGGAATTTGCACGCGCGACTTACCAGACTTGCCGAATCTAGTGTCGGAATTGTATTGGGGTGGGATGATGAGTTAAGCGAAGTGCGGAAATTCCGTGATAAATATGATGCGGCGCTTGAAAAACTTGATTTTTATCAAGCGCTACAAGTTATTCGGGAACTTATTTCGAAGGGAGATAAATTAGTGAACGAGAAAAAACCTTGGGCGCTTGCGGGTGAAGCGCAAAAGAATGAACTGCAGAAATTATTGAACATTCTCTTTGCGATAGCCCACTTTGCAAATCCATTCATGCCCGAAACCTCTGGCAAAATTCTGGGTTCGTTAGGAATAGCGGAAATAAATGAATTCAAAAAGATTGGGAAGGCTGTTCTTGAGGTTCGTAAAATAGAAAATTTGTTTCCTCGAATGGAATAGAAAAACAGCGGAGGCGAGCGAGTCCAAGATGTGCGCTCACGCGGTCGGAGGATATCCTTGGCGACTGCTTCCGGCTGGCGATGCGCCGGACTGCCCCTCGGACCAAACCGCAGGATGCGCATACTGTTTCGTAGGCGCATCCCCTCCACTGTATATATCTTTATAGCGGTAAACGCGCCCTATGGCAATACCGAATATCATTGATAGTCATGCGCATGTCCAGTTCCCGGCCTACAGTGAAGATCGCGGGGCGGTAATTTCACGCGCGCTCGATGCCGGGGTCTGGATGGTAAATATCGGGACAGAGGATTCAACTTCGCGCGCGGCGATTGAGCTTGCCGAAAAATATCCTGAAGGCGTTTATGCAACAGTCGGATTTCATCCCGGGCATGTCGGTCCAAACCATCACGATGAATGGGAGAAAACCGCGCCATCGGAGGAGGTTTTTGACATTGAGAAACTCCGCGCGCTGGCCGAGCATCCTAAAGTTGTCGGGGTCGGGGAGTGCGGGCTCGATTATTATCGAGAGACAAGTGATAAGGCGCAAGAGATAAGGAAAAAACAAAAGGAGATTTTTGTTGCGCAGATAAATTTAGCTAAGGAATTACATAAGCCATTAATTATCCATTGCCGCGATGCATTCGCCGATCTGATTCGTATTCTTAGTTCTTATCTCTTAGCTCTTAGTTCTCAACCAGCGGGCGTCGTTCACTTTTTCAGCGGTACGGTTGAGGACGCGAAACAGTTGGTAGACTTAGGTTTTTATCTGGGATTTGGCGGCGTGGTTACATTCGCCAAGGCCTATGAAAACGTGGTGCGCGAAATTCCGCTTGAGCGAATAGTTTTGGAAACGGACGCGCCGTACGTGGCACCCGTGCCGTATCGCGGCCAGCGGAACGAACCGCTGTATATAGAAGCTGTGGCCGCCAAAGTCGCGGAGTGGAAAGAAGTTTCCCCTGATGAGGTGCGGCGCGTTACGACGGAAAACGCCAAAGCGCTTTTCGGGATTTAAAATTTCTTGACTGTCGCGGACGGCACTGCTACCTTTACCCCGCAGGTCCGGCAAAGGCGCGTCTTTCCGGAGAGTGCCCCAGCGGATTGCAGCGAAGGCATTGTTAAGGCTGGCAGTGAGTTCTGTCCGGCTTCAGGACTGCGCGCGGCGTTTTTTTTCGCGCGTGGTTCTCTCTCGTCCCTGCTCTGGAGCCAAGTAACGTCTCGCGTGGATCACCCCCCCCCCCCCCCCCCCCCCCCCCCCCCAGCCCCCGCCCTCCTCCAGGCGCGGGCGACGGGCAGGCGCTTCGCGCCGAGGCGTCCCGCTCCTCGCGACCGGCCCAAGCACGCGACCAGAGCCTCACGCAAGAAGTTCTTGACCTGCGCGAGCGGCGTGTCGTGTAGCAATAAATCGCTGCGCGGCACGCCGCCTAATTTTTGCACATTGAAACTTATAACCATGAGAGCCACGGTCTCGAAATTGACATCCCCACATTTTGCAGAATGTTGGAATGTCGTTGGCGGAAAGAGTGAGGGAAGAAAGCGAGGGAGGAGGTGAAAATCATGCGCGACAAACGACAGCTGGGGATTTTCATTCCCGGTTTTCTAGATGACTCCATGCTAAAGCTCGCTGTGCCACAAACGGCGCGGATGATCGGCTACGAAGAAAAGCATCTGCCGTTCTTTTCTCGGACGCTTCGGCGCGTCTTGTCAGATCCCAACGCCTACCGGTCGGTTCAGATTCCAAAGCGCCTGGGGGGATACCGCACGCTCGACATTCCCAATCATGACCTGATGCAGGTACAGCGGCGGATCCACTCCTGCATTCTGGTGCGGCGCTACGTGCCGAGCCCCATTTGCCACTCGTTCGTCGGGAAACTGTACGATCGTTCCGGAGCGGCAGAGGAGCGCTGGCAAGCGGGGCGCTCGATTTTCACTAACGCCTTCGCGCATCTGGCGCCGGGTCCTCGCGCGCGGCGCGACGTGCGGATTCCTAGCTCGATTCTCACCGTGGACCTGAAGGAGGCCTACCCATCTATTGCCGCCGATCGGGTCTTTCGCGTCTATCAGGAACTCACCGGCGATCCGTGGACGGCGCAGATTCTCACTCACCTTTCCGTTTGGCGCGGCTGTCTGCCGCAGGGCGCTCCAACGTCTCCCATGCTTCAGAATCTGGTGTATCGGGAGCTTGACGTAGCGCTCGCGACGGAGTTCAACAAGGGGCCGTTCCGGCTCACGCGCTATGCCGATGACTTCACGCTGACGTCTCTTCGCGGCTACATCGATCCCAAGATCGTAATACATCTAATCGAGGTCGTTGAGGCGCACGGTTTCCCGGTCAATCGTCAAAAGGTACTTCGCTGGCGGCGCAAGGATCGGCGGTTGCGCGTAACAGGAATCAATATCCGCCGCACCGCCGAGCGTCCCTTCTCGCTTCCGCGCAAGAAACTGGAACAGCTTCGCGCCGCGCTGTTTTATGCGGTGAAGACGCTCCAAAGCACCGCGCGTTATGAAGCGGAGCGGCGAGCGGCGGGAACACTCGACACTACTACCGCCAAGGCCCTTGATCAGCTGCAGAAGCAAACCTGGGGGCGCATCCATGGCCTGGTGGGGTTCGCCGTACAGGTGTACGGCGATGAACTGCCTCCTACAATCTATAAGTGGTTTGGTTTTCTCCGTGAAGAAACCGAAGTCACCGGAGAGGAACTTCTTCAACAGATTCGCGAATCCTTTCCGGTTTCCGAAGTTCAACGTAGCGGGAGAGAGCTCCTCGGCGACTCACCCTAATCGCCCAGCACCCGAGCGGTGCTGGGCGATATTTTTATCTCCGGATATGAAAACGCCGCCCCCGACCTCGGGGGCGGCGTTGCCGCAGGCGCTTCCTACTCGGTCGGCGTGGCCGGGGATGCGAGGAGGTGCGCGTAGATCGCGCAGTCGAGGAACGCGTCGATTGCCGCGAGGTCAAGCTGTGCCGCTCGGCGGAGGTCTTCATAATCTGTCCGTTCGCCGAGGGTTTCCGACTTGTAGTCGATACTGATGTAGTGGTCGAAAGGATCAACGTCATGGTCGCTTGTGCGATCTCCCCACGCGACGTTGACATCGCCGCGAAAACCCAGCGCGCGTGCTATGTCGGGATCATTCAGTCCCGTCATAGCCACGCCGTCCGCGCCTCTGAAGCGGATCTCGATGCGTCCATCAAGGAACCTTCCTTGCTGGGAGTGAGTGGTTGAAAAAATCCCAATGCAGTTCTCCAAGAACTCGAACAACCCCCGCGTCTCACGTTTCCCTCTCTCGGCATCGCCGTACTCGGCGCTTGTGAAGAACATTGCAGACTCTCCTCCTTGTTAGGGTTCAGTTGCAGTAATGTACTGCTTTCTGCTACTTTTAATCTATATTTTGGATGACGTCAAGTCAGCGAGTTATGCGCTACAATCCCAAGGCAATAGAAGCCAAATGGCAGAAAAGGTGGGCTAAGGATAAGACCTACGAGCCCGATTTAAAGAAGGCCAAGAAGCCTTTCTATAACTTAATGATGTTTCCGTATCCTTCAGCCGAGGGGTTGCATGTGGGGAACGTGTACGCTTTTACCGGTTCCGATATCCACGGGCGTTTTCAGCGTATGCGGGGGTTAGACGTTTTTGAACCGATTGGGCTTGACGGTTTCGGGATTCACTCGGAAAATTATGCTTTGAAAATCGGCAAGCATCCGGCCAAGCAGTCTAAAGTCTCCGAAAAAAATTTCTATAGGCAGCTTTCCGACATCGGCAATGGTTTTGCGTGGGATGAGCATTTGGAAACTTACGACCCGGAGTATTACAAATGGACCCAGTGGATTTTTGCCGAGATGTTTAAGCACGGTTTGGCTTATCGCAAAAAGGCTAAAGTTAATTGGTGCCCATCGTGCAAAACCGTCTTGGCTGATGAGCAAGTCATTCAGGGGAAATGTGAGAGGTGCGCGAGCGAGGTTATTAAGAAAGATTTGGAACAATGGTTTTTCAGAATTACAAATTATGCAGAGCGGTTGCTCGCAAACCTGGGAAAGATTGATTGGTCTCCCCGGGTAAAAATCGCACAGGAGAAATGGATCGGGAAATCGGAAGGAGCAGAAATTAAATTTTCAATTTCCAATTCTCAATTTTCAATTAAGGTGTTCACGACGAGGCCGGATACCTTGTTCGGCGCGACCTATATGGTCTTGGCGCCGGAACACGAGTTAGTTAAAAGTTTAAAGTTAAAAGTGAAAAATTGGGGCGAGGTCGAGGCGTATATAAAGGCGGCGGCGAGAAAATCCGAGATCGAGCGGACGGCCGAAACCAAAGAAAAGACTGGCGTTGAGTTACAAGGAGTGAAAGCCATCAATCCGGCGACCAAAAAGGAGATTCCAATATGGGTCGCGGATTACGTTTTGGCGGGATACGGCACTGGAGCGATTATGGCGGTCCCGGCGCATGACGAGCGGGATTTCGCATTCGCACAAAAATTTAATCTCTCTGTCTGGCGAGTAATTCAAAAGAAGGATGCTCCAATTAAAAGTTATCTGATGGGCGCAAGGGATATCTCTGATAAAGAATTAGCGACTTTGGGTGTATTGATTATCAAAAAAACATCAGATGGGGATCGGAAAATTATTGTTCCAAAAACAAGACTTTCTGAATATGAGAAGTTAGTTTCAAAAAAAATGACTCCCGGCTTCTGGAATGAGTACATAGGGAAAGAAGCGGTCTTTATCTTCAAACATAAGGATGGGAGTCTTGAAAGGCTCACCTTAACTCCGGAAACTGAAAAACGTATCGATAAACTCGCAGCGGATTTTGTCGGCGAAGGATGGAATAAGTCTAGTGTCTGGAAATGGCTTGCGGAAAATGATTGGTATACGGATCTAATTATTCATACTGATCTGGGCTTTCTTGAGAATTCCGGACAATTCGACGATCTGGAATCAGAAAAAGCTAAATGGGAAATCACAAAATTTGTCGGTGGCCAACGGAAAACTCAATACCGTCTCCGTGATTGGCTCATCTCTCGTCAACGTTATTGGGGCCCTCCGATTCCAATGATTTTTTGCGAGAATTGTAATTGGCAGCCGGTGCCGGAAAAAGATTTGCCGGTGGAGCTTCCATTTGTGAAGAATTTCCGCCCGACAGGAACTGGTCAGTCGCCGTTAGCATCGGTAAAGTCGTTCTACGAAACCCAATGCCCGAAATGCAAAGGCAAGGCTCGCCGCGAAACCGATGTTTCCGACACATTTCTTGATTCGGCTTGGTACTTTTTGAGATATCCATCGGTAAGCGACAAAAAGCATCCGTGGGATCAGGAGATTACGCGGCAGTGGCTGCCGGTTGACATGTATATCGGCGGGGCCGAGCATTCCGTGCTCCACCTTCTCTATTCGCGATTCCTAACGATGGTGTTCCATGATTGGGAGCTTCTCGACTTTGAAGAGCCGTATAAGAAGTTTCGCGCGCATGGGCTCATCATTAAAGATGGCGCCAAGATGTCAAAATCCAAAGGCAATATCGTGAATCCCGACGATTACATTCGGGCTTACGGGGCAGATGCTCTGCGGCTGTATCTCATGTTCACCGGCCCGTTTCAGGACGGAGGCGATTTTCGCGACGCGGGGATAGCGGGAATGACAAGGTTTTTGCAAAGAGTGTGGAGATTATTTGACACAAAATCAAAAATCAAAAATCAAAAATCAAAATTACAATCCAAAATTCAAATTGACATAAACGGTGGACCGGATCACGCTATTCATCGAACCATCAAAAAAGTCACGGAGGACATTGAGGGACTGCGTTACAATACCGCGATTTCGGCGCTGATGATTTTGCTGAACGAGTTTGAGGCAAAACCGGCCGAAGTTTCGCGGGAAGACCAAAAGACATTCATTCAGCTTTTGGCGCCTTTCGCGCCGCATATAACCGAAGAATTATGGACGCGATTAAAACAAAAATATTCAATTCATCGTTCGCCCTGGCCTTCGTATGACCCCAAAAAGCTTGAGTCAGCGGATGTCGAGATT
>CAYRYI010000016.1:0-3097 GCA_964428455.1 uncultured Candidatus Saccharibacteria bacterium | reverse complement strand
TTCGCCCTGGCCTTCGTATGACCCCAAAAAGCTTGAGTCAGCGGATGTCGAGATTGTAGTGCAGGTTAACGGCCGCGTACGCGGGCGGTTGCGTGTGCCGAAAGGGATCAAAGAAGCCGAAGCCGTGGCGCTGGCGCGAAAAGATCAAGGAGTCGCAAAATATCTGGCCGGCGCGCCTAAAAAAATTATTTTTATTCCCGGCCGGTTGATTAATTTTGTAATCTAGGAGGCACTTTTCGCATCATAGGGCACTGCGGACAACGACGAATTTGCGTTTCCCCATTCGCCAATTCGCGCGAATTGGCGAATGGGGAAAAAGAAAAGAGAAAAAGAAAAATAAGTCAATCGAAACACTCAATTCGTATCTCGGGTTATTACAGTGAAGGAATGCGAATAAGACCCAGTAAGAGATTATATCCCGGTACAGCGAATGAGATGTTTGAGATAATCTGGATATTTTCTCCCGAACCGCTTACAATCTCTGTCATGCGCATAGTTGAGTTAAGCGGCGAGACATTCCCCGGCACGCTTTTCGAGGCGGTTAGAATTGTGAAGAGGGGCGGGGTGATTTGTTATCCCACCGACACAGTTTACGGCATAGGCGGCAATGCGCTTGATGCCAAAGTGGCGCGGCGCGTCTATCGGATCAAGCGGCGCCCCAAAGATAAAGCTATGATTCTTCTGGTGAAAGATATGGCCATGGCGCGAAAATACGCTTATATCGACCTTTGGACCGAAGGCGTGCTCGCCGATTTATGGCCTGGGCCGGTGACGGTGGTTTTGCATAGAAAAGATACATTACCCGATATAGTCGCCGGCGGGAAAGACACGATAGCCATGCGTCTTCCGAATTTCCGCTTCGTTAATGAGTTAATGAAGCAAGTTGATTTTCCGCTGATTGCGACCTCGGCCAATATCTCAGGCGACACGGTCAAGCCCGTGGAGGTTAGGCCGTTTGTCGAGACGCTTCGCGAGACAAAGGCCAAGCCCGATTTAGTGATTGATGCGGGGAGACTGGCGGCCTCCGAGCCCTCCACGGTGCTTGATCTTACCGACCGCGGGAACCCGGTCATCATGCGCCGCGGGCTTTTGTCAAAATCCGAGCTTGATCAAATGCTTGCCAAACACTTATGAAAAACAATTCTTCCGCCATCAGCAAAAGCGACGCTGGACTTTCGCGTCTCATCAATAAAGAAACCAAGCGGCAGCAAGAAACTCTGGATCTCATTGCGTCGGAGAATTTTGCGCCCGTACCGGTGCGCGAGCTGGTGGGGTCGGTTCTCGCGAATAAGTACTCCGAAGGGTATCCTGGGAGGCGTTATTATCCGGGCAATGCAGTTGTTGATGAAATCGAAGTGCTCGCTCAAAGACGCGCGCTCGCGGCATTTAAACTTGGCTCAAATTGGCACGCCAATGTTCAGCCCTATTCCGGTTCGCCGGCTAATCTGGCGGTTTATCTCGGCTTGATGAAGCCCGGCGAAAAACTTCTCGGTATGGCGCTTTCTGCCGGCGGGCACTTAACGCATGGGCATAAGGTGAACGCATCGGGAATAATTTTTAAGAGCGTCTCTTACGGCGTGGATCCGAAAACCGGCCTTATTGATTATAGAGAAGTGGAACACATTGCCAAACGCGAAAAACCCAAAATAATTGTTTCAGGGTTAACGGCCTATCCGCGGACGATTGATTTTAAAAAGTTTGGCGCGATTGCGGAAAAAGTAGGCGCTTGGCATCTCGCCGATATTTCGCATATTGCCGGGCTCGTGGCCGCCGGTTTGCATCAACCACCCTTTCTTTATGCGGATGTGGTAACTACCACGACGCACAAAATTCTTCGCGGACCGCGCGGGGCGGTAATATTTGTGAAAAAAGAGCTAGCCGAAAAAATTGACCGCGCGGTTTTCCCGGGCCTGCAGGGCGGGCCGCATGATAACGTAACGGCGGCGATTGCTTACACCTTCGGTCAGGCGGCAACCGCCGGCTATAAAAATTACGCTAAACTGGTTTTAGAAAACGCCAAGGCGCTGGCGCGCGTTTTACATAAAGAAGGTTTTACGCTTGCTACCGGCGGCACAGATAATCACCTGTTGCTTTTGGATTTGCGGCCACTTGGTCTTTCCGGCCAAGAGGCGGAGCGGACGCTTGAACGCGCCGGTATCATAGCTAACCGCAACTCGCTTCCCGGAGACACCTCGCCATTTAAGCCGTCTGGCATTCGGCTTGGAACGCCGGCGCTAACAACCCGCGGCCTGAAACCGCATGATATGGCGCGGGTTGCCCGATGGATATCTCGGCTTCTGATCGGCGACGAAAACCTGGGAAAAGTTGGGCGCGAGGTTAAAAACTTCTTAATAAAATATCCAATAGCATGAATCCCGTTAGAAAATTAATCAATTTAACTTCAATGAGTCTACTGACGTTGTTTTGCACGAATGACAATTATTTTCTTTTTAGATTCAGTTTAATTTTCTAACGGGATGAATGTTTTTGACGGGCGAGCGCTGGCGGATCAAGTTTTGGCTGAAGCTGGAGAAATTATCGGTGCCAGAAAATTGTCGCTCGGCGTTATTGTTTTGGGCGAAGATCCTGTTTCCGCCAATTTTATCGCGCAAAAAGAGAAACGCGGCGCGGAGATTGGGATCGCCGTGAGAACGTATCGCTACCCCATAGATACATCAACCCGCAAGTTAAGGGAGCAGGTTGCGGATTTGGTGAAAAAGACCAAGCATGATGGGTTTATTGTCCAGCTGCCCTTACCGGAAGGAATTAATACGCAATATGCGCTGAACGCTGTTCCCGAAGATTATGATGTTGATTGCTTGAATCAGAAATCTATCGGGGCGTTTGTAGTGGGCCGATCGAAAATTATGCCTCCGGTTGTCGGCGCGGTTAAGACGCTTCTCGAAAATGCCAGAGTTGAACTTTCGGGCAAGAAAATTGTTTTGGTGGGGGCGGGGAGACTTGTGGGGCGCCCTGCGGCGCTTTGGCTGATAGCGCAGGACCTGCCGTTTACGGTTCTGACATATCAGTCGCTAGATCTTTCGGTTATCCGCGAGGCGGATATCATAATTTCTGGTGTAGGCCAGCCGCGCTTAAT
>CAYRYI010000015.1:1642-11480 GCA_964428455.1 uncultured Candidatus Saccharibacteria bacterium | reverse complement strand
GAATATCATCCCAACCAAGAGGCAATATTGAATTGCTATTATAATACGCTATAGCGTATTATAATAGCACCATTGATGAAATGTTGAGGAATAGATAGATGGATAGTACGATAGATGGCACGATTACTTGTCCTGTTTGCAATGGAATTTTTAATGGGATAAGGCGGTTAACGGGATTTATTTTCGGGCCTTTGGCGGGAAGCGATAGAGAAATTTTGTAAGATCGACCCAGTAGGCTTTATCGCGAAATGTTACCGCAACTCCCTCACTCGTCAATTGCTTTGCCTGCTCCGATTGCGGCCAGCGCGGATTTTGGATTGAGATGCGGCCCTGGGAATTAATCACTCTCTGCCACGGCACTCCAGAGTTTTGCGGCAAGGCGCGCAGGGCAAAACCGACGACTTGTGCCGAACGCGGCGTTGAGATCAACGTCGCGATTTGGCCATAGGTTGCGACCTTCCCTTTGGGAATTTTTTTCACCCATTTATAGACTTCCTGGTAGAAATTCATTACTCAACAGATTGAACACTCACTAATACACATATTATACACTATAGTGTATAATATGTGTATTTGAGATTTTATGCTTTATAGATCTTGGCGAGTTTTAGCTCGAATTATGCTTTCCTAAAGTGTCCCCCCGGAAGGAATCGAACCCTCATCAACGCCTTACCTGCCCGCCGTTTGCCTACGCCCCTGGAGGGAATCGGACCCCCATAACTGGCTTAGAAGTCCAGTGTTCTGTCCATTGAACTACAGGGGCAAACTTTGGCAGGCGGGGAAGAGCGCTACTTTATCCATTAAGCTACGGGGGGATTGAGTCGGGGATAACGGCAATGATTGTATCCGTTATGCGGTCGCGAATCAACAGCTATCTAAAAGCCGGCGGGGTCGCCAGCGTGGTGGAAGCCTGATAAACCCGCCCCCGCTCTTTTAAAATCTCCCGCAAACTCTCAAGTTCGGAAACGGGAACGGTTTTCGGCTTAAATTCCGTTGAGGCGGGATTATTCAGGGCGCGGTAGGGATAGAAATAATAAACCGCGATCGAACCCGCGCCGATAGCAAAAAATAAAGCCATGATCAGCAAAACCCCGCCCAACGCCGCGCGGTCAATCGTCAATCGAGTTATTTTGATGTCTTTCGGCGAAATTCGAAATTGCATATTATTCGGCTTGGAAAGCTTTAACGGTAAGAGTGGCGCGGACATTGGATGCCGGCGCGGCCAGCAACGCCCGCGGGCCGGATAAGCTGTCCGCCCCGCCGAATGACGCCGGAGCCGCGCGCTCCAGCCAGTAATTTTCGATTTCAAAATAAATAGGCGCGTTTTCCACCAACCGTACAAAGCGTATGACATCAGAATAACTGCCGGTAGCGCTAAAGCGGAACCGCGCGACATTGTCTTTTGTGTCCAGCACACCGATCTCCACCACTGTCTTGGTGATTTTGCCTATATTTTCCGCCGCCTCAATTACCCTAAGAGATTCTTTTGGCGAGAAGAAATGACTGTGAACTTCCTCTAGCCCCACGCCGTAAGCCGACATCTGTTCCTCGCGAGCGCGGGATTCAGTCAAGCGCCGATCAGCCAGCGCGATCTCCTCCTTAGCTCTCTCAATTCGATTGGCGGAATCGCGGATTTTGCCGAATAAATAAAACGGCATGAAATACGCCGCCGCGCCGAGCAGGACCAGGGCCAGAAACAATGTCAGGTAAAATTTATGTGCCGCCGTGAGATTGAATTTCATTTTAAAATAATTTCTAAACGAAAGGGGCTGTTTGATTCCTTGACAATATTGGAAATGGGCGACTTCACCTCGGCGACGAAGGGCAGGGCTTCTGCCGCGGCGATGGTCTTAAGTAAATCTTCGCGCTTCATGGCGAATCCGTCTATCTCGATGCGTTTTTTGGTTTGGTCAGCCCGAATGGTGTTAAAGATTACTCCCGAGCTGGCTGCCGCGATAAGCGACTCGGTAGAAACCCCCAAGCTCTGCTTATTAGTGACGTATGACGCAAGCAGACGGATTTCACGGCGGGAAGCTTCAATGGCGCGCTCCATTTCGATCGCCCGCGCGATGCGGGGATCTTTACTAAGGCGCGACTCTTCCAGCGCAATATCCTTTTCCTGCAAGACCGTCATGAAATAAGAAGGCAGCAGGAACCCTGCGGCGAGAAGGGTCAGAAAAAAGAACCTCACGGCAAAGCGCGCCCATACCCGTCGGGCGCGCTCGTAACGGAAGGTTTCTTTATCTCTTGGAGAAAGAATATTGAGCTGCAACATATTTCACAAAATCTGACGCAAGGCTAAGCCGATGGCCGTCGTGTAGGCGTGTGCCATGTTGGCTGGAATCGGCGGCGTAGCATTGCCCATTCTATCCAGCACCCGGCCAAAAGGATTCCCTCGCTCCACCGGGACTTTCAAGCCTCGCGCCAGGTACGACTCGATCCCGATCAGATTCGAATCGCCGCCGGTCAAAATAATCTTTTCAATATTATCGCTGGGCTCGGCGCGATCTTTGGCGTGGTCGCGATAGAACTCAATATGCCGAAGAATTTCTTCGATCAGAAGCTGCAGCGTCCCAGCGAGCGCGCGCGCCACGTCGCCTCCTCCTCTCTTCACGCTCAAGCCCGAAGTCACTTTTAGCTCCCGCGCCTTCTCGCGCGAGACCCCAAGATTGGTGGCGATCTCGCCCTCGAACGACTGGCCGGAAATTGCTATGGTTGAGGTGTGAATAATTCCGCCAGCGGCCACCAAAACAAAGCTGGTTCGCGTAGCGCCGATATCAATCACCAGCATCGGCAGCAAATCCGACAAATCGATCAGGGCCCTGACCACCGCTTGCGATTCCAGTTCCAAAGCTACCGGAATAAGACCAGCCTCATGGAGCACCGAGGCATAAGAATCAACCACGCCGCGAGGATATGCCAGCATAAAAACATCCGTGTGATCCGAATGAGCCGCCGAGGACACGGTCTCGTAATCAAAGTAGATCTCTTCGACCGGCAGGGGGACGGCACTCTCCAACTCCCAGCGCACTGCTGCTTCCAGATTTTCCGATTTTACTTTGGCTAAACGCAGAATCTGAATAAATCCCTTCTCCTCGGGCAGTGAAGCTACCACGAGATTGTCGCGAATGTTGCGCCCGTCTCCGGTCCTGAGGCCCGACAACACCCGGGAAAGCTCCTTTGGCTTTTCGATATTTCCGTTAACCACAATCCCGGGGGCGAGTTCTGCGCCCCCCGCATAACGCACTCTAATTGATGAGCCGCCGCGCTCATCAAAGCGAATGAATTTTACGGCAAGATCCGAAAGGTCAAGCCCCATAACGGGAAACGACGTTAAGGAGCGCGCCCACGAACTGAAAAAAGATTTTAATAACATAGCAAGAAAAAATAGCGGTGCAATCGTTCACCTTCGCTGCCTGCAGTATAACATTACTGGCTGAATTAATTGAGCGGCGGAACCAACCCGCTAAAGAGACCCCGTTACAGGGCGGCCGCGAGTTTATGCTCGCGACCTTGTATCTATATTTTCCCTACCTAATAATCAATTCATCTATGGCTTTCTTGTGGCGGGGCAAACCAGCGCCAAGACCGCTACTCGACCTCTTCCCACGAAACAATGTCGTACCCGCCGGAGGGACCGGAGGAAAATGATACGCTTGAAAGACCGGATTCGTAAGTGATAACCGCATTGTTATCGAGGGTGATGCCGTAGGCTGTCGCCTCCTTCGCTGCTGCATTGTTAGAGAACTTAATCCGGCCATTTGAAGCGTAATAAATAACTCCCGTGGCGTTATTGTCGATTGTCATGACGTTCTCCGTCGGCGCATCTTTAGCCGAAAGCAGCATAATATAGCTCCCGCTGACGCCCGACCCGGAGAAACTGCAATTATTGGAAACATTCGCCGTTCCATCAACCACAATCACGCCGGAATTCCCACCGTAGCTCGGCGCAAGCTTAACAATGCAGCCGTTGGAGTAAACGACGTTGCCTTGCACCCACAACGTACCCGTGACCGTGAGAATCGCGTTATTATCAACCTCCAGATTCCCCGTAATTTTTTTCGGCCCTATGCTTTTCGAGGCACCGCCGGTAATTTTAAAATTCCCTGACGCATCGCAATCGGGCGGGGCGCAGGTGCCGCCGGCGGCGGCCGCATTGCGCCAGTCCTGAATCACGCCGTCTGAAATCGGCATCTCCTGGCGCAGCGGATTCTCGACAAAACAATAGGCGTTCGGGCAACTTGATCCGTGAACTGTAGCGTCAATGAATAGATTCGCGTGCCCCTCGCCACTGGTCGCATTTCCGATGGTCACGCCGTCAATTTTAGTGTTCACTCCTCCTAACCACACGCGAAAGGCCAAGTCCCCGCCGACGTTCGTCCAACTTGCGCTCCCACTGCTCCAGTTCGAAGTGTAGCGACCGGTGTTGCCGGCGTAACCGTCTGATGCATCCTTTCGCCAGTTCCAGTAATTTGAAGATGAGTTCGATCCGTAATCCAGCACAATCCAATATTTTGCGCCGGCAGTCAGCGTCGGGGGATTGGGCAAAGCTGTATCAATCCAGGAGGCGGTAATGCCAACGCTGGTATAAGAAATGACGGCGCTGGCAATGTCGCTCGAGGCAGGCTTCCCCCCGTTGTCGGTCGTGATGTAAAGTGTAATGTTTGATGTCGGATTCCCCACTTTTGCCAAATACACCGACACTTTATTGATCTTGTCGGAGGCATTGGCGGTGAATGACTGGGCAATGTCGCGATTCGAAGAGACGGTCGCAAAATTCTGATCGGCGTTTTCTGCCGTCCATTGGACGCTGGGATTTGCATTGATACCGCCGGCCACCGTGGCACTCCCCGTGATCGTTGAACCCGCCCCGCCGTTAATGTCGCCGTTTGAGTAGACGTTTCCGTTTACCGTTGAATTATTCGACATTTGAAGACCGCCGTCAGAGACCTGCACACCGTAAAAAAAGCTGGCGCCGACAGTATTCTCCGCGATGACCGCTTCAACCGTCCGATAAACATTGCCTAAAACTCCTTCGACGGTGATAGTTTTTTGCGAACCCGCCGCGGTGATGACGATAGTCCCCGTGGCAGTCCCTGTGCTTATGGTCTCGCCAGACACTATTTGTTTTCCGGATACAAACCGATAAATCGCATCCTCAACGCCGCTCTCGGCCGCGTAGTAGCCGCGAACGGAGGAACTCAAGTTGCGGGTGATCCTCACCTCGCGAAGCGCGACGAAGGTAAACCCGGCGATGATTACAGCCGAGACCGCGAAAACGAAAATTGCGGCGGTAAGCGCGGCAAAACCGTCCCGAAAACCGCAAAGTGACGCGGGGGACAGCGCGAATCCGCGCAAAATGTTTTTGCATTTATTCGCGTTAGATTTTAGTACTGATTCGTGGTTCATACTAGTAGCTGCCGCGCGGCGTAAAACTCGCCTTAACGAGCGAAGAAGTCTCAAGCGTTCCTCGACTGCGCGATTTAATTTCCAAAGCGATCTCTGCCGTTTCGCGCGCGCCCGCTAGAATCCGCTGGACGTTAAACTGCGTCACGCGCGCGCTCTCGGAGGTGAGAGCGATAGCGGCCGAACCCTCGCGCTTCATATGGAGACGTTCATTATCAACATAAAAATCAACATAGGAACGCGTCTCGCCGGCTGTCGGATTCAATGGCGTCTCAAGCGACAGCTGGCCCGTTGTCACGCCCAGCACCGATGTCGGGGTATAGATGCTCGCCGCCCCCTGCGTTTCCCGCGCCAGCGTCTCCATCGCGGTCCGCGCGCTCGACACCACGTCGCGTTCGCCCTGCAAGCGGCGGTAAGCGACCATGAGCATCGTCAGTGATTGAACCAAAAACACCGAAATCACAGCAAGCAGCCCCACATAGACCACTAATTCCATTGCGGTAATCCCCGGCGCGGAATGATTTAACGATTTCTGGCGGCAATGCATCATAGCTCAATCAATTTTGAAGAAAGTTTGCGAGATATCCCGAAGCGCTTACGGAACTTGTGGCGCTTCGATTCTTCCACGAAACGGTGATGGTCAGCTTTCTTGTTCCGGGATCATCCACGCCGATTGAGGCAACGCGATCATTGCCGTCGCGGTTCACCGAGTGAAACACCAGCGTGCGGAAATATTTTCCGTTGATGTTCGGCTGAACCGCCGTGCCGAGCGTCCAGCTACCCCCGGCCGAGGCCAGAAAATGATTAACGCCAGAAGGACGAGTGGAAATATTGGAATTCCAGCTCTGGTCGCGGAGCGCTCGCACGCCCTCAAAACCTTCTTGAATCAGAAATGAAGCCTCCATCGCAGCCTTCTCATCCTGCAGCAACCGGAGCGAAATACGAGCCACCTCGCCAAAACCTACGAGGGCGGCCGAGACCATCGCCGCCACAATCAAAATCTCAATCACACCAAACCCACCTCGCGCGTGAAATCGTTTTTGAAAATTGATAATTGAAAATTGAAAATTCTTTTTCATTGTATTGTCATCGTCCCGCCGAATGGGCCGGTTGTTACATTCCCTTCCGCGTCGTATCTCGAAACTTCTTTGCCGTCTATCAAGATAATAAGCGCCTTGTCATTCGTGCGCCGATCGCGATGAATGGAAAGTGTCGTGCCGAGCGGTGATAGCAAAAGCGTATGTAGGCGAAGCGTCTGACTCGAGCCGCCGATATCAACCGTTCCCTGCCAATCAAAAACCGTATTGTCAGCATTAAAATAATCCGCCATCGCGATATCTTGAATCGTATCGGGATTGGGCGGATTAGAGAACTGCAGACGCAGGGTCGTTGCGCCTTGAATACTCCATCCCAGTTCGAAATTAACGTGCCGCGTGTCTATAACGCGGGTGCCGCCCGGCAGAAGTGCGTCTGCTTCAGCTCGAACTTGGCCCGAAGAATCAATGGTAACCACGCGAGTGCGGGAAGGATCGGAAGCCGAAGCGAGCGTAACGGAACCCGACTGCGGAGTGCGGCCAGTCAGCCTATCAAAAACCAAATCAACTCCTCCGCCCGCAAGTGATATATTCGTGATTTGTACCAGCGCGGATAACACTGTTACCTCATTAGTCGGCGCCTGGGCGAAACTTGCGCCCGGAAAGAGCGTAATGCGATCAGGCTCGAAACGAACGCCGTGCTGGGAGTCTCCCTCGGCCGCCAAGGTTTTTGACTGCGCCAAGCGAATGACAGAAAGCGCCTGGCGCACCGCCGCGTCCAGCTCCGTTGAGGCCCGAAAGCGCGAAAATGCCGAAAGAACTATAGTCCCGAGAATAGCTAGCACCGCAAGCGCAATGAATATCTCAAGTAAGGTGAACCCCGTCAGGAAATTACCGTCCGGACGGACCCGCAGAAGAGAGACGGGTGATTTAAAACGCCTCATATCAATCAAGGATCGTTAGGGGATGAATTTTTTAACGGGGCGGACCCCGAATTCAAGCTTTGTTTCAATCTCGATAGCATGCAATCAAAGACCGGCCAACGATGAATAAAGCGGCTGGATCATGGAAATGGCGAAGAACCCAACCACCGCGCCGATGGCGACCATCATGATCGGCTCGACGATGGAAGAGAGATTTTTGGTTGTGTTGTTAACGTCTTCTTCAAAAAAGAGGGCGATGCGCAAAAGCATGCGCGAAAGCGTGCCGGTTTCTTCCCCGACAGAGATCATTTGGATGACCAGCGGCGGATAGAGATGGGGCGAGATACGCAGAATTTCCGAAAACGGCCTGCCGCGCTCGATCTCGGTTACCGCAAATGCCAGCGAATCGCGAAACTTGGCGTTGCCGAGCACCCGGCCAGTTACGTCGAGTGACCGCGTGATGGGCAGCCCCGCGGTGATGAGAGAGGCAAGGGTGCGGCTCATCCGCGCAATGTTTAACTTCTTGATGAGAGGGCCGAACACCGGCAGGCGTATAAACACCGCGCCGATCAGCCGCTTGCCGCGATCCGACCTCACAAAAAGATAACTGGCGTAGATGCAGGCCACCACCAGACCCAGCGCCACCAGAATATAATTTTTGGCCAGATCGCTCGCATAAATGATCACTCTAGTCGAGAGCGGCAAATCTATTTTCATTTCCTGGAAAGTCTGCGTCAGCGTCGGCACGACGTAAATCAGCATTAAAACCCCGATGCCGATAAGCGCAATCATGACAATCATCGGATACATCATGGCACCGCGGACTTTGGCGCGGAGATCATGATCGCGTTTCATCTGGCGCGCCAAGAGCTTCAAAGATCCCTCCAATTTCCCCGATGCCTCGCCGGCCTCCACCATGTGAATAAAAAAATCTCCGAAGACTTTGCGGTGCGGCTCCAGACTCTCTGCAAAAGAAACGCCGGCAAGAATGTTTTCGCGGATCTGCCGCACGATTTCCTTGAAGCGCTTTGCCCGCGCCTGTTCCTCCTGCGCCTCCAGCGCCCGAGTCATGGAAAGCCCGGCGCCGATCATGACAGCCAGATTCCTTGCGAAAATCATGCGCTCGAAAAGCGATGCGCCGCCGATCTGGAAACGCGCCAAGCGCGCAAAAAATGCCAGCGGCGAACTTGCGGCGGCGGCCGCCGTTAAGAGCAGCCCCTCTCCGCGCAGGGTTCTTGAGAGCGTTTTTTCGTCGGGCGACTCACGCTCGCCCTTTTGGGTAACGCCCGCTCGGTCAATGGCGGTGTATCTGTACAGCATAAAATTCTAAATCCGAATATCTAAATTCTAAACAATTTCAAAATTCAAATGTATTAAATTCAAAACGTTTTGTGATTTGGATTTTGGTCATTAGGATTTGTTTAGTATTTAGAGTTTAGTGCTTAGGATTTCATTATTCGCTCGTGACTCTTAATACTTCTTCAATCGAGGTAATCCCTTGCGCCGCTTTTACGAACCCGTCTTCCAGCATGGTGAGCATCCCTTCTTTTTTAGCTTGCTCCTCAATTTGATCGGCTGTGGCGTTTTTCATGATAAGCTCCTGAATCGTCTGGGTCATCTGCAGTACCTCATGGATTCCGATGCGCCCTTTGTACCCGTCTGGGCAATGCTCGCCCGGTTTCGGCCGCCCCCAGGGGATGGTCTCAATCCGCGACTTGGCCTCCACAATCCGTTCCTGCTTCAGCGCCTCAAGAATTTTTTCCAAATTTACCTGTTTTGAAATAGTCGCAAGTTCCGCTTCTGTCATCGGCCGCATTTCTTTATCCTCGCAAAGCGTCCGCACCAAGCGCTGCGCAATAATGGCGTTCACGGTCGAGGCGATGAGAAACGGCTCAACATGCATATCTAACAGTCTTGGCAAAGCGCCCGCGGAGGAGTTGGTGTGGAGCGTTGAGAGCACCAAGTGGCCCGTAAGGGCAGCGTTAATCGCAAGCCCGGCCGTCTCGTTGTCGCGGATCTCGCCGACCATAATGATATTGGGATCCTGCCTAAGCAGTGCCCGAAGGCCGTTGGCGAACGAGAGACCGATATCGGGGCGCACCTGTGTTTGATTAACCCTTGGCATGCGATACTCGATCGGATCTTCGACGGTTGAAATATTGACGTTTGGGGTGTTCAGCATATCAAGAATGGTGTAGAGCGTCGTGGTCTTGCCGGAACCCGTGGGACCGGTCGCAAGAAGTATGCCCGTGGGCCTTTTGATCGCGCGGTGTACCCGCTCCAGCATATCGCCGAAAAACCCCAGTTTTTCAAGCGACAAGGTATGGCTGCCTTCGGGCAGGAGCCGCATCACAATTTTTTCGCCATCAAAAACAGGAAGAATCGAGACGCGAAGTGAAAACTTATATTCGGAAGTTTCAATTTTGAAACGGCCGTCCTGCGGCAGGCGATGCTCATCAAGTTTAAGATTCGACA
>CAYRYI010000015.1:0-1632 GCA_964428455.1 uncultured Candidatus Saccharibacteria bacterium | reverse complement strand
TTCGACATTACTTTGATGCGCGCCACAACCCCGGCGGCGATTTTTTTCGGCAGCTGCATCTGATCGTGTAAAATTCCGTCAATCCGGTAGCGAACCACAATATCTTGCTCTTCCGGCTCTACATGAATATCAGAGGCCTGCTGAAGAATGGCATGCTGGATAATGGAGTCGACTATCCGAATCACCGGCAAATCCTCCGCCATCTTTTTTAAATCTGTTTCGGACGACGCGTCACCGGCCTCGTCTTTTATTAACAACGCCTCCGCCACGTCTTGCTTTATGAGATCGCCGAACTCCGCCGCCAAGGACTTTTGGTATTGGCGCAGAGCGTTTTTGATCGACACCGTATTGGTGAGGCGCGGCAAAATCCTAAGCCCCGTCTTTTTCTTGATGAACTCGATGGTCTGGATGTCAGCCGGATCGATCATCGCCACCTGCAAATCGCCCCCCTCCTGTTTGAAGGCCACGATATTATTTTTCTTGGCAATCGGCTCGGGAATAATCGAGAGCACCTTGGGATCAATCGTTTCTTTTTCGAGATCGACGAACGGAATGCCCAAGATATAGGCCTCGAGCCGGTGAAGCTCCTCCTCGTCAATCGAATTTTGCGCCAGAAGCACGTCGCGCAATCGCTTGCCTTTGGCCTTTGCCTCCTTCTCCGCCGCAGCCAGCAAATCTTTGGAGACGGTATTGGTGTCCTGGATTAAAGCTTTCAGCTGTTTATCGTGAATCAATAGCATAAGAGATACACAATATTATTCTAACACATTCGCCGCCAGAGCTCTTGCAGAAGATGGGGATATAGTGGCTTAATAATGCTGACGCTCCCGTGGCGGAACTGGCATACGCGCACGGCTTAGAACCGTGTCTCGAAAGAGTTAGAGGTTCGAATCCTCTCGGGAGCATCTGGCGATATTATGCTAAGCGTACTAGGATGATATTAATATGCACATTTCACCGGGCGATAGACGAATACGAATAAGCGATGAGCTGAATAAAAAAATCGCCGAGTTGAATTCCCAGAAATTTACGAAGCTGGATCGGTTTGCTATCTGGATTAACCAACAAATCGGGTCGTTCCGGTTTTTTCTCCTGCTTCTGGCCTGGACAATTCTCTGGCTTTTCTGGAACACCTTCGGGCCAGTCGGACTCCGGTTCGACCCATTTCCCGCATTTGTCCTTTGGCTTTTTATCTCCAACATGGTTCAGCTTTTGTTCCTCCCACTGCTGATGGTGGGGCAAGAACTGGAAAGCCGCCGGTCGGATCTTCGCGCCGAGATAGACTTCGAGATTAACCGCCGCGCCGAAGAGGAAAACCGCGAGATCCTGAAACGCCTCGAAGAACAGCAAAAAGAAATCCACCAACTCTTGAAAAAGTAACGGCGGCTGCGTCGTCGTAGCAATGCACTGGCGTATCGCGCATCCGGTCGTTATTGGCGCGGCCGCATATTGCATACTGAAGAAATTTCAGTGTATGATTCGTCAGATCACTGAAGATACGAGATAAGCCGATGTAGCTCAGTGGTAGAGCAACTCCATGGTAGATACTTCTGCCCACCGCAAGAGAAATCTTTCGGTGAATCTCGAATAACGGTTAAAGGCCTTGTAATGAGGTCGAGACCGTCTCGCCAA
>CAYRYI010000014.1:0-12072 GCA_964428455.1 uncultured Candidatus Saccharibacteria bacterium | reverse complement strand
AAGCGCTAGCCGAAACAATAGTTAAAACTTTAGAACCGTTCCAAGCTAAATTTGCGAAACTCCAGCAAGAACCGGAGCATTTGATGCATATTCTGCGAAATGGCGCCATCCGCGCTGCCGAACTTGCCGCGCCCACCATTATAGACGTCAGAAATAAAATCGGCTTCATCTCTTAATTTACAACCCCACTATCATACTGCACAGTATGATAGTGAAGTTCCTATGCAGTAATTCTCGACTTGCTTGATACCAGCACAAATCTCCACAATCGCTTCTTGGCCTTCTCGTCGCCACCGACATTAATCCTTGGCGTTTTTCGAATCTTGTAACTTGTCTCTGGCCTGCCCGCCGTAGCTTTAGCGTAGGCGAGTCCCTTATCGCTTCGTTGCTCAACCCAAAGCCCGCTTGATCTCGCGGCCAGTTTGCCATAGAGCGCTGTCGTAATTCCAAGCTCGCGACATATTTTTCCCGGCCCGGAGATCACCTTTCGTCTAATGCGAGACTCACCGTTTTTGACGACGGCTACGCCGCGAATTAAAACCGCGGCCGGCGTACCGTGCGATTCGGTTACGATATTCAGACAATGATACATTCCGTAGATTAGATAGACATACCAATGCGCGGGGTGCCCGAACATGGCTTTATTCCTTTTTGTAACTCCGTTCGCCGCGTGCGACGACATATCGCCGCGTCCAGCATAGGCCTCAACTTCCGTAATCAAAAAAGCGCGCGTTTTTCCACCGCGTCGCCGCACCAGATATTTTCCTAAAAGCTCCCGCGCGACTTGAAGTGTACTGCGTTCAAAAAATTCTGGCCCTAAAATTTGCTTTGTCCTATCCATAAAATTTTCTTAACACAATAAAACATCCTCGCGTAAAAGCCCCAAGGCATCGTGGCGTTTTCTCCGCAGGGTGTCGCTGGCCGACGCGGTATCACAAGACTCGCCTTCACCCCGTTAGAAATAGAATTTCTAACGGGGTTCATCCCCGCCCCCGAAGCGGGACACTCGGATTAAGTACCCGGTTCACGCAAGCAGGATAAGTCCCCCGTGTAAACCTAAGCAACGGTTAACTTGAGACATGTGGGTTGGAAACCAAAGAACTTGTCTCCTTAAAACCATCACGTATGTGATCAAAGGTAAGTTTCTGCGCCGCCTCATCTTTTTCGAACCAAGCGACTTGTACAAGTTCATCCGAAGCTTTTACTCTTGATGGGTCCACAATTTTAACAGCGTAGAATAAGACAATTCCGTGTTTACCGAAGCGACTTGATCGGAAATGATTATATTCAAACTCGCGCCTTACAGAAGTTTCTTGGACTACATAATCGCTCTCTTCTAATCCAAGCTCTTCTTTGAGTTCGCGCTTCAGAGTGATTAGAAGATCTACATCTTCAACCTCTTTAGCACCTCCAGGCAAACCCCAGTTATTGTCATTTTCTTGGACAAGCAGAAAGGTTAATTCACCATTCTGTGTCTTATACAGCAAAGCGTTGGTAGTAATAATTGTATTGTTTGAAGTGTCTATAGCCATACTGGTCTGCTCGATACTTTTTCATGACTGGCGGTCCCAGTGGGATTCCTTTTCATCTGTCGCTCCGCGCCTGCCTTACGGCAGAGGCTGCGCTCCTCCTTCAAGCCCGGGTTTTCTGAAAACTAAAGCAGTTTAGTTTTCAGAAATACCCTTCGAATCCCATTAGCATAAGTATGCAAATACTAAAACTCGAACTCAAATGAGTCCAAGTTTCAGTAAGTCGCATGCGCTCCCAATGGGATTCGAACCCACGATCTTCTGGACTCGCCTGCCCAAATTTTGTCTGCGCTCCCAATGGGATTCGAACCCATGATCTCTTGGATGAGAACCAAGTATCCTAGGCCACTAGACGATGGGAGCACGCCGCAGACAAAATTTAGGAAGGTGAAAGAACCAATCCGTCAGCTGACGGGCTAGGCCACTACTTTTCCTTCCGAAGCTCAAATTAGTTTTGGGCGAAGGAGGAGATGATGGGACCAGATAACGAAAAGAATATACCTTATTTCTGCAAAAAGTGTAAGCCTCCCCGGTTCTTCGTAGGGAGGCTCTTTAGGAAGCGGGAGCGTGGTGTGTACACTCTTCTGGTTCCCCGACACTAAACGGGATTGGCGGGGGCACGAGCCTAACTAGACTTCGGCACTTGCACGAACTCCAGCCAGCAAAGCCGCATCGGCAATAATGCCCGTCCACAAGCTGTGTCTCGTGGCCACACGCCGGACAACGTTCCCAAACAACCGGCTTTCGGTACTTGGCGATGACCGGCTCCTCGCACCGGCGGCAGTAATAACCCAATACCAGCGGTCCGTAGTGGCCGCACTTCTCGCCCCAGCAGATCGCCCAGATCTCAATACGGGGGAAGCGAGCCAGCAATGGATGAGCATCATAGTATTCAACCACCTCCGGCCACCGATGACCATTCTGCATCTCCTCACCCCTTTTCTTCAATTGAAATAGAACTGCCTGTAGTTTAATTCTACCCCTAAATCTTCCGTTTCCAATCCACAGACTGGCGCACCAGAAGTTCATGTGCCTTTTCAGGTTCTACCATAATTGCTTCTACAACGCGCTCCATCCGCATCCCCTGCCCGCCCTTAACAAGCACCAAATCGCCTGGCTCCAGCATCGGTCGAAGTACCGATTCAACCTCGCGCGAATCGTCCATGTGCCGCGTTTGCGATTCGGGAAAACCGGATCTCAAAGCTTCCTCTTCGATGAATCTTGATCTTGCTCCCACCGTAAACAAAATATTGGCGCTTCGAGGAATCATTTCCCCGATTCTCCGATGTGCCTCTTCGGTGTAAGAACCTAGTTCCAACATATCGCCCAGAACCGCAATTTTTCGCTTAGCCGGAAGCGAGCCAAGCGCTTCCAGCGCTGCCTCCATTGCCGCGGGCGCGGCGTTATAAGTGTCATCAATAATTACCGTATGTCTGTTGCCCTTTAGTATCTGCATCCGTCCTGGGGGCGGCTTGAATTCAGCCAGCGCCTCCGCAATCGCCACCGGATTCATACCGAATGCAAGACCGGCGCAAAACCCGGCTGCGGCCGCTAGCGCTTGGGTTTTAGCGAGCGCTCCGAATAATCGCACGGGAATCAAAGCCCCCTGATAGCGAATCTTGAAAACGACTCCCTCCGGAATTTTAACGCCATTTGTGTCTCGAAAAAGCACCTGAAACTCCTCGATTCTGACGTCAGCCGCCCCACTCACGCCGTAGGTCAAAACCGAAGCGCGGCTTTTCTCTTTTAACATCAAAACATCTGCATCATCGGCATTCAGAATTGCCGTGCCGCTTTCTGCCAGTGCATTCAGGATCTTGCCTTTTTCCGCTATCACCGCCTCCGGGCCGGAAAAAAACTCCACATGCACCGGGATGGAGCCGAAGCCCGTAATCAGGGATATCGCCGGCGGGGCGAGTTTTGTTAAATATTCCATGTCGCCCGGATGATCGACTCCCATTTCCAAAATCAGCAGCTTCGGGTACGACCCCGAAAATAACCGCCCCAAAAACACAAAAAATACTCCGATCCACCCAATTAAATTTCGGCCATGGTGACGCGCTCCTAGAATCACTAGCGGCACTCCTATCTCGTTGTTGTAATTCTTTTCGCCCACGCCGCGCCAAACACTGAACCGCATCGAAAGTACGGTGTAAACAGCATCGCGCGCCGAAGTCTTGCCAACGCTTCCGGTTATACCAATCACCGCGGGCTTGTGACGCCATAAAATAATTCTTGCAAGACCATAAAGATAGTATTTCAAGAGCGCATATAGCATAGTTCCTACAATGATTATCTATTTTTCGTCCGGCGGAATGCCGTAGTAATTTATGATGTAAGTCGCGAGATCATGGAACGTCGGAGTGAGACTGGTGGTCGCGAAATTCACGCCCCTGGGCCTCACTACCTGCAAAAAAATTAGAAACCGCGGGTTGAAGGCCGGCGCATATCCGACGAACGAATGTATTGCGTCTGCGGAGTACCCCCCGCCGCCTGAATTCGGGATCTGGGCCGTACCAGTCTTCCCCGCCACAAAGTAGCCATCAATTCTCGCCTTGTTCTCAAACCCGCTGCGGACTACCGAGACCAGCATTTTTGAAATCGCCTCCGACGTTTCTTCGGCGATGACGCGCCGGCGCACAACCGGGTAGGTCACCGTTTCCACTCCCGCGTCGTCAACAATCCTGTCAACCACGTAAGGCCTCATCAGGTTTCCGCCGTTAGCAATAGCTGCGATCGCCGTTGCCATCTGTAAGGGCGTTACGGCGACCCCTTGCCCGAAAGCGGCCGTGGCGAAATCAATCTCGCGCCCAGCTTCCAGATTCGCCAAGCTCCCCGGGACTTCCCCGGGGAGGTCAACACCCGCGCGCTCGCCAAAACCAAACCGCGCTAAATAATAAGAGAACTGCTCATGCCCGAGTTTCCGCTCCGCAAACACCGCGCCGGTGTTTAAAGATTTTTCAAGAACCTGCATCATGGTCTGCGTGCCATGCGCCTGCAAGTCAAAATTCCGGATGGTATAGCCCTTAATCTGCACCGCCCCCGTGTCTTCATAAACGGTTTCTGGGGTTACGGCGTTCTCGTTGACGGCGGCGGCCATGGTAACGGGCTTCATCACGGAGCCAAGCTCATACTGCGATTCAACCACCCGATTAATAAATACGCCGAAATCCTGCTCCGCCCCGTAGCTGTTGGCGTCAAAGCTCGGCGCCCCGGCCATAGCAAGAATCTTGCCGCTTGCAGGATCCATAACCGTAATCGTTCCGCTTTCGGCCGTCCATTTTTTTACAACCGCATTAAGCCCCTCCTCGGCTTTTAGCTGGATATTGGGATCAATAGTAAGAATGACATCCTGCCCGTCGCGGCTGGGATTTATAATACGCCTTCCTAAAGAATAGATAAATCCCGAAGCGCGATTGATTCCCTCCAAGAATCCAGTTTCTCCCCTCAACTGCCGGTCAAGCGCGCGCTCAATGCCGTACTGCCCGTGCTCCTCATCGCGGTCAAACTTCACGAACCCAAGCACATGCGACGCCAAATTGCCGCCGGGATAAATCCGGCGCGATTCTTTTTCCAGTAATATTCCTTTCAAGTCGAGCTGCCGAACCTTGGCAGCCGTATCGTCATTAACCTTGCGTGCGATAACCTCATACGGGTCGCTGGTCTCCGCCAGTTTTACCGAAAGTCCCTCCATGTCCAGTTGTAAAATTTCGGCCAGCGCCGCGGCGGCTTCCGCCGAGTCATCTATATCCTTGGGCACGGCGCTAATAGTGTATGTTTCTTTATTCAGCGCGGCGGCCTGGCGTCTGCCGTCTTTATCCTGAAAATAAATCGTGCCGCGGCGCGGCGGCTCAATCTCTGATCCATTTTGGCGCGCAGCCAGCGCAACGTATTCATCGTAGTGGAGAATCTGCAGTACAAAAAGCCTTCCGACAATAGCGCCGCCCGCCGCCAAGAAAATTAAAAATACAACAAGCAGCCGCCAATGCGTTGTTCGTGCTTTGGGGGTCCCGATCACAGTCAGTTTTATTACTTATACCCCGTTGTCCGTAAGCTGATTACGGCTGCGGGCGCGAAGCGTCGACGATCGCCGCATTAGCGTGGACGTAAAAAATACCCGCCGCGGCGTCTTGCATGTGAGTCAAGCTCTCGGAAACTGAGGGATCAATCAACTTTAGACGCTCTATGATTCTGGAGCGGTTTCGCGCCAGCTCATCCTCCGACTTTTTAAGCGCGGCGTTGAGACTCTTTGCCTGATAAAGACTGCTGGTTGCAAGCGTTACCAGCGCGCCGTAAGAAAGCGCGAGACAGAGCAGAACACCAAGAAGACCGGCCAAAGCAAAACGACTGATTGGCGTGCGGCGGAGGGCCTCTACGACACCTATCGGAGTCCTCGCAACGTCTAACAATACGGAAGCGGTAGATATGATCATAAAAGGACTATATCTTTAATTTTCTTTACTACTCGCAGTTTCGCGCTTCTGGAACGCGGATTGGACATCTTTTCCTGCCGATTTGCACTAACCGGCTTTGGCGTGAGGACAACTGCCGCGTCGGACAGGCTCTTAAAAAACTTCTTTACGATACGATCTTCAAGCGAGTGGAAGCTTATCACCGCTAGTCTGCCGCCGTCAGCGAGCAGTCCGTAAGCTTCGCGGATGCCCCGATCCGCGTGCGTCAGTTCGTCATTCACCGCAATGCGCAAAGCTTGGAAAATTCTTGTAGCTGGATGCAGTCTGCCGCGCGGCACGTTCCTGGCAATCAGCGCCGCCAAATCTTTCGCCGTCTCAATGCGGCGGTGCTTGCGTTCGCTCGTGATGAGTTCCGCGATGCGTCGCGCCTGGCGTTCTTCGCCATAAGTTTTGAAGATCCGCTCGAGCTCCTCCAGGGCCGCATGATTGACTAAAGCCTCTGCGCTGCAAGTTGAATCTTCCGGGTTATACCGCATGTCGAGCGGCTCGTCCTCTGCGAACGAAAACCCGCGTTTGGCGGAAGCCAGGTGATAGGAGCTTGCGCCGAGGTCGAAAAGGATTACCGACGGATGGAGCACGCCGTGATCCTTTGCAATCAAACGAATGTTTGAAAAATTGCCGCAAGCCACTATCGCCCGGTCCCCGAATCGCGAAAGCCGCGATTTTGTTTCATCAAGAATGGATGGATCGCGATCGATGCCTAGAAGTCTGCCGCCGGGGCCGATCTGCTCCAGAATCGCCTCGGCGTGCCCACCGCCGTTAACCGTCGCGTCAACTCCATCCTCGTTCGGTTGAGGAGCGAGATACTGGATGACTTCATTTAAAAGAACGGGCACGTGGTTCACATTAATTCAAAAATCAAAATGCAAAATTTTGAGATCATCGAATTTTGTTTCCGCAAAATTCGATGCTTTCATTTTGATTTTTTGTATTTGATATTTGCATTTTTACGAAACTTCCAGCTCATTTAACCGATAAAGCTAGGTGCCGCTTAACTTCCATCTCATGCTCCGAATCCTTCCAGCGACTCTGCTATCTCCTCGGCGCTTTTCTCGGTCTTGACGCGGTATTCGCTCCAGCGCTCCTCCGACCAAAGTTCGATCCGATTGTAAAGCCCAACCAGTACCGCGTCCTTGGCGATAGCGGCGTGTTTGCGCAAATACTCCGGGACAAGGATTCTCCCCTGCCCGTCAATCTCGGCTACCACCGCGCCGCCCAAAAGGTGTCTGGCGAAAGCGCGGGAGTTGGCCCGATTAATGGGTAGAGCTGAAATCTTCGAAGCCAGCTTCTCCCACTCCTCCAGCGCGTAAAGGTAAAGTGATCCGTCCAGGCCGCGTGTTACTACCACACCTCTTTCCAACGATTTGCGGAATTTAGCCGGGACGGCGATCCGCCCCTTTTCATCCATTGCGTGCTGATATTCGCCTATAAACATAGTCTTGGCTGACCAGAGTTATTCACACTTTGAATAACTTATCCCCACTTTTATCCACAATTCACCACTTGAGTTTCATAATACGCCACTGTTCCACATTGTCAAACACTTTTCACGCTAAAATTGAAGGAATCAAAAATTGGCTCGAATGAGCCAATTTTTGATTAGGCTAGCTTATTAATTCACAGTTTACCCCCATGCCATCAAAAACATTCCCGATCGCAACCGGGGATGTTTTTGGGCTTGGCTAGTGAGGATTAACCCAGCCTACTCCTCTTCCCACGAAAGCGTAACGTACTGATCGGAAGTCAAGGGAAAACTCGGCGGCGGAGCATAGAGTAAACTCCCGTCATAGTTGAGGTTGCGCGTCTGGTACCCGGTTCCGTCCGTATAGGCGAAACCGTATCGCTGGTTGGTCGCGATCATGCCCCAGAGCGTAATAGTCTGCCTTGTGTGATACGGAGAACAGCGCTGTGATCCGCCGCCGGGCGGGCGGTAATAGTGCCTTCCCACGCGCCCGTTTTGGGCAATGAGCGCTGCGTCAATTCTTAGATCACTGTCGCTTACCATGCCGATATTGACGTTGCCTTGCGCAATAAGACCAAGAACATCAGAGCCGTCGTAATTCGTATACAGCAAGTCGTCATTCACAATAATGTTTTTCCGAAACGGAGGATTATCCGGCAAAAAAGCCGCGACAATGGTGAGGCGGCCTCCATTGATTTGACCGTCAACAAAAATATCATCTTCAAGAAAGATAATACCGTTTGCGGGAAACGGATAATTCCCGATAAGCTGCTGATTTCGGATGCTCCACGTGCCCCAGCCCGATTGATTCTGGTTATTCGTGCAGCCCGACGGCGGATTCACGCGGCTTGTCACGCGATAGAGATCAAACGTATCATCGGCGCGCAAAACAATATGGTACCCAAGAGCCCCCGCGCTCGACCGGTAAAATCCGTTCGCCTCCGCGTCCGTTTTCATTTGAGCGAGATCTGCGGTGATCCCCGCAAAGTCCACCGCGGGCACGGGAAACTGTCTGCCGACTTCAAATACATCGGTTCTGGCGGGAACAGGAAGCGGCGGTAAAGGATCGGCTGGCGCGATGTGCGTATGAACGCCGAACTCGTTCCCTCCGCTGTGATCGGGATCGTTGTATGACGCAACGGCGCTCGAGACCATATTATGTGCAAGGCCGTCAAAGCGAATCCCTTGATTCGAATGAATCGGTCCAAAGACCTCGGTCCCAGAACCAAACCTCATAAAGTCGTTCGCCACCACCGCGTATTTCGCAATCGAGGGCTTTGCCAATTTCGCCGTAATCTTTCGCGCGAGCGATGTGTCGGCGTTTAAATTCCCAGCAGACTGGATAGACACAAGACTCGAACCTAAAGCGGGCGGGGTGATATTAAGAGAAAATTGGCCGATGATGTTACCGTCTTTGTCACGAAAATCGTGCACATACGGTCCGGCACTACCAGTGCCGTCCTGAAAATCGGACGGGGCGTGCGCCAAATGCCACCGGTAATAATCAATGCCAGCCTCTGCAGCCTGAAGAGCCTGTTCGCGGTTGAAAGTCTGGCGGGAAACTCTGATGCTAAGCGTCACCCAACTCGCAAACGAGCCCAAAAAATAAACTGCGATTGACCCAAAGACGATCACCTGTATGAGCACCTGACCTTTGCCGTACGCGCGCTCTTTTTTCGCGCCTTTAAAAATTCTTGGTCTTTCCTCCGGCATAGTAATTTATTGAAACCCGACAAGATTCACCCCGTTAGAAGCTTTAAGGTTATTCTCTTCTGCCATCATACCAATCTTTATGGGCGGCTTCGCCTTTAGTTTTACTATAATACCAGCTCAACTTTGAGCTTCTAACGGGGCTCATAAATTATCTTTAAGATTTCTCATGGAAATTTGAGTGGTGAGCGTCATGGGGCTGGGCGGCGCCGATGGATCTTTATCAATCATGATGGTGATTTTAATAAGTCGCACCGAAGACACGACAACCGGCTCCGCGAGAGATTGCGTCGTGCCGTCATAATCGGCGTCGTAGTAGTCAAAAACCGATACTGCGCCATTGGCGACATCGCGCACTAAATCACTCACGGTTTCGTTGGCGGGGTTATACGTAAGGGGGTCGCCCGAGGGTTTAATGACGCCCCTTTTTATGATTGCGCCGTTAAGAAAATACCTTACCCGTTCTTTCAGGGAATCGCCGTCTAAGTCACCATAAAAGGCAAACGACGAAGTTGCGGTCTCTGCGAGGGCGTAAGCGCCGATGCTTGAAGGAGAGGCGGTGCGTATTTCGGCGCTCATTGCCCTCAAGGCCCTTCGCGCCTCTTCTTGCGCGGCCAAACTGCTTGAAAAGATCCTGTTCAGCGAGAACACATCTTTCTGAAATGTGTATACCGCCACGCCTATCAGCGTTAAGATGAATACTCCCACGAGCGCTTCAATGATGGAAAAACCGGCACCGGAGTCCTGATAAATTTTGCGCGGTCGCTTCATTGCATTACGGCGATAAAATTACTTCCGACTGCTGCCACGGAGAAGAAACACTTACGGTATCGGCGAATGCCTGATAGCCATTTTTGGAAACAGTGATTGTGTAGTCACCGATCCCCAAACCGGTAAAGAGCACTTGGCCCGGCGGCACGCAGGAAGAGGTAAACGTAAATGAAATATCGGAGATGGTCGGCGTCCAGGTCGTACTGGCTGTCTGAAAAAAAACCTTATAGCGCAAATACCGGCCTCCGTCATGAAGCGAATTAATATTTTGATCGGCGAGAGTGTAAAACGTATTGGCGGTGCCGTCGAGACCCAGGAAATTCCAAGCGATTTTATCGCCGTTCGTTGCGATCTGGAAACGAACGCTCGACGCGCCAGTCTCCGGAGGCTGTGACTGCGGCTGCCAGAGAATTTGGTGGAAGTTGCTCGCAGAACCCGTATCAAACGTGGAAGAAATCAGATACCCCGACGGCGCGTACTCATCAAACACTCTTCTTAAACGAAGCTCGCCCGGCGGGTTGCTAATCTCAATATTCCCGTCGGAATCAAAGTATCGAGCCGCATCCACAAAATCATTCTGCCCCGCCCCCCCAGACCAATCGGTCTGGCCGATAAAGCCGCGGCCCGTCGTTTGCGTTGCATCGTACCCCGCGGGCCCTTCGAGCCGTACCGCTGCGTCCGAAAGCGGGAGTTGAGTGGAGGCATCCTTGACGGTCACCAAAACGCTTCTCGGGTCTTTAGGCGCAACAATCAGTTTAAAATCTTGATTGGCGTTTGGATTCAGCGTAAGCGGCAGGAGAGGAATGGCGCCGGCCAGGTCATACAATCCGTCGGTAAGCAGAAGATTGTAAGTATCCCACTCAAGGTTTGAGATTGTTTTCCCGCCGGCGCCGTCGGTGATGTGAACCGCGCCGTATTTCAGCACATCGGGACTGGTACCGATAAGCTTTGACCCCGCAAGGGAGAAATCTATGGAGGGCACGGCGACGCAAGTTTCACCAGTGCTGGAAACATTGATGGCGCTTACGCGATCAATCGCGAAACTTATTTGGGTAAGCTGCTGGATGGCGACGGTGGCGTGGGGTTTAACGGGGTTGGGATTTTCGGGAGCGCCGGTCTGGTATGTCCGGTCCGTTGAATATCCGGATTTCGATACGGTAATTTCATACGCCTCGGCGCCGGGAGGAGCATCTACGATTTGAAGCAGGCCATCGTTGTTTGTGGCGTCATCAATCACAATTTGAGGAGCGGCTTGATTATTTTCAATATGCACGTCGGCGCCCTGAACCGGCTGTCCCACCGCATCAAAAACGCGCACAAATAAGGCGCCGTTGGTTGAAGCAGACTCGAGGTTGCGCGGACCGACGTAAGTCGTAAAGCTAAGCGGCTTGAAATTGCGGCAAGCCGGGCAGGAAATCTCAAGCTCCGCGAGTTTATAGTCGGCCGGGGAAAGATCGTTGGGCGATCCGCCGATGGTGCCGTCAAACGGGTCGTCGATATTGCGTATGACTGTTTCCACCGTAAACTCCGTTCCGTCACGAACAAGATTTTGCATATGAGGAATCTTCCCGCTGGGAATGCCGCCGGCCACGCCTACGTCGTCATAAGAGAGGTTTCTTATAATTTCAAACTGCTCATTGGCAAGCGCCGTTGCCGCGACCTTGAGGCGCGAAGCCCGCACTGCATTCATCACCGCGCCGTATGCCTGATAGACGCTCACCGCAATTATCATAAATACGGCAACCCCAACCAAAGATTCTACAAGAGTGAACCCTGTTAGAAAATTACAGTTTTGACGATCTCGCAGAAGAAAGGCGGGCGATTTAATATGTCCCATATCAGGCAGTAATTCTTAGCAGATTTTCTAAACGGGGCGAAAATCAACTCCATTATACCAAAAATAAGGAACCCCCGTTAATAATAGACGCCGCGCGATTGGACGATGGGAGTACTACATTCCCATCGGCTATCTTTATCTGTACCGCCAACGGGGCCGGCGGCGTTCTAACGGGGCAAATCTCCTATCCCCCCTACCCTAAAAGACGAGGCTTCTGTATGTGAGGTAACGGCATCCTCCCTGCACTCCATAGCTATAACCCGTTCCAGCACACCGCTCCCTGCGGGGCGG
>CAYRYI010000013.1:6625-12836 GCA_964428455.1 uncultured Candidatus Saccharibacteria bacterium | reverse complement strand
ATGAGGTTTGCTCTTGCACCAGATAGGGTTTTCCGCCCGGCACCGTTGCCAATGCCGGAAGTCGCGTCCGACCACGTTAAACGTGGCAGGCGCGACACTTTTCACCTTTCACCGCGCCCAGCGCGGAAACTATAAATCCTAATTTCTAAATCCTAAACATTTGGATATTCGAATTTTGTATTTCGAATTTGTTTAGAATTTAGGGTTTCGAATTTCGGATTTCCGTGCCGGGCACGGCTAGTATTGTCTCTGTGGCACTAATCCCGCCAGACCGCACCCAGCGCGGAAGCACCAAATTTCCCGCCTGCACCGAGGTTTCGGCGGGCAGGTAAGCACCAAATCACAAACAATATCGAAAGACCACAACCCTAAATTCAAAATGTTTTGAATTTTGAAATTTAGAATCTAGGATTTGTTTGAGATTTGGATTTTGTAATTTGGAATTTCCGTGCCGGGCACAGCCCGGGGCGGCCGTTAGCCGCTATCTGCTTCATACCGCGCAAAGCGCAGTATGGGTGTTCAGACTTTCCTCCCCAACCGCTGCCCCGCAGCGGAAGCACCAAATCCCCCGCCTGCACCGAGGTTTCGGCGGGCAGGTAAGCACCAAATCACAAACAATATCGAAAGACCACAACCCTAAATTCAAAATGTTTTGAATTTTGAAATTTAGAATCTAGGATTTGTTTGAGATTTGGATTTTGTAATTTGGAATTTCCGATGCGAAGCATCGGCTAGAGCGGCCATCTCAATGTGCTGGCCGCCATATTATAAAGCAGAGCTTTCTTTTTGGCAAGTTGGGTAGTTTCAGGGATTTCGGTTGACTATTTTGTTTCCTTTCATTTAGAATACGGCTACTATCCTGGGGAAGGATGTTTTATTTGATTAATTTTTAAGCAATCTCATATGAATACAGGTATTCGTGCCTTTAGGGCAGAGTCATACGGCGATGAGCCATCGTCCGCGATCGCGATTGAGGAGGGTCAATTCCCGACAAGCGAAAGCTGGTGGCGGCGGGTCGCCAGATGGTCGCTTTGCGCTATCGCATTTCTGGCGCCGCTGCTCTTTTTCCCGAATACTATTCCCCCCACGTTCATCAAGCAGGTCGTGGTTTCAGTTCTGGCTTTTGCGGCATTTATCTCATGGCTCGGCGAATCACTCCTTTCCGGTAGGATTTATTACAAGCGTTCACTGATTAACGCCGCGCTGGGACTCTTATTGCTAACACTTTTCCTTTCGACGCTCTTCTCGCCGCAAGCTTTGCGGGGGCTCATCGGCGTTGACGACACCGGCGAGCGTTTCGCGAGCTTTCTCGTATTCGCGGTGATTCTCTTCGTTGCAGGCGGAGTATTCTATACGGAAAAAGAGTCGCGCCGGCTTGTCTGGTGGCTTTTGGGCGGCGGTCTCATATTATCCGCGCTGACGCTAGTCCAGTTTTTTCAGCCCAGCTGGGTGCCTATGCCGGCGCTGGCGCGAACAGACGTGAACCCGGTGGGTACGGCAAACGGCGTTGCAGCGCTTCTCGGCCTTTATTTCGTCTTCGCCGTCGGGATTTTGGCTACTATGGGGGAGGCACTTAAGAATATTTGGACGCGCGCGGGTCTGGTGGCACTGGTTGTGATGACCCTAGCCGGTCTCCTTATCATCAACTTCCGTTCGGTTTGGATCGCGGTTGGCGCGGCCTTGATTGTTCTTTTGGGTCTGCAGTTTCGCATGGCAAGCCGCACGGGAAGCGGAACATCGCTTCTTCGCAAGCGCGGGTTCGGGATTCTATTCCTCATGCTTGCGGTCGTGACCTTCTTCATTCTTTCCAACGCGACGCTGATTCGCGTGCAAAACCTCCCAGAGGAGGTTGGTCCGACATATAAGGCGACGATTGATATCGCTAGAGCGACCTTGAAGGGTGAGATGCTTTTCGGTTCAGGACCGGGGACTTTCGGTTTGGATTACAGTCTTTTCCGCGATCCCTCCATTAACTTGTCGCAGTTTTGGGCAGTTAGGTTTAACAGCGGAGCGGCTTTCATGCCGACGATGCTGGCAACGATGGGGATTCTCGGAGCGCTGGCACTTCTCGTGTTTTCTTTGGCCGCCTTAGTATCATTGCTTCGCGGCGTTTCCAAGCGAACCGACGATGATCCGTTTCTCGCGGGCGGGCTTGCGGCGGTGGTGTTTGGGTTGATTCTTTGGTGGTTATACACGACAACCTTCGCGCTGCAGGTTGTGCTCTTTGTGGCGCTCGGAAGTTTGGTGGCGCGCCTGAATGAAGCAAGCATCGAGGGCGGGAAGAAAGCTTTCTGGCGGATTGCTGAGCGCGCGGCGACATTCACAACACCCTGGGCGACTTTCGTAACATCACTCGCCATCATCTTCTTGATGGTGGGTGGCGTGGCGTTTCTTTATTACACCGCGGAACAGTACGTGGCGGCAATCTATTTTGCCAGGGGCGTCAACGAGTTTTCGGTGGTGGGCAATGTGGATGGCGCCCTCCAGCAAATGAACCAGGCGGTAACGCTTAACCGCGATAACGACACTTATTATCGTTCGCTGGCGCAGGTAGGGCTCACCAAGGTCCAGTTGATTGTAAACGCGGCCAATACCGCCCAGAACCCTAATCTGCTGAATGATTTTCAGGCGGCGGTCTCTAACGCCATCAGTTACGGCCAGCAGGCAACCCAGATCAATCCGAACGACTCGCTAAACTGGGCTACGTTGGGATTCGTCTATCAATCGCTGGTGCCGTTCATCGAGGGCTCTGAAGGCGCCGCTCTTAGCGCCTATGACAAGGCATTAGAATTCGATCCCAAAAACCCCGCGCACGAGTTCAGCCGCGCGAGCACCTACATGGCGCTATCGGATCGCGCGCAATTGCGTCTTAATCAAGCCGGCCTAACCCCGCAAGTCACCGAAGCTCTAACAAAACAGCGCACCGAGTCCTTGGAAAACGCGCGCATTTCGCTCGAGAAATCAATTCAGTTAAAACCCGATTACGCTCAAGCCAATTATCTTCTGGCGCAGGTGCTGATCAGGCAAGGGAATTTAGCCCTAGCGATTCAGCAAGTGGAGGCGGTGCGGCCGCTGGCGCCGTTTGACATCGGGGTTGCCTTCCAACTCGGAGTGCTTTACTACCAGGCGAATGATTTCGCTAAAGCCGAAGGCGAGTTTATGCGGGCCATCAGCATTAACGATAGCTATTCAAACGCGCGTTACTTTTTAGGCCTTCTCTTTGACCGCAAGGGCGAAAAGACCAAAGCTATCGGGCAATTCAAGCACATCGAGACATTCAATCCTGACAATCAAGAAGTCAAGAGAATCATTGCGAATCTTGAATCCGGCAAGGCGGCACTCGCCGGCATCTCGCCGCCGGCACCTCCTCCGACGGAGCGGCGCGCGCCGCCGGTCCCCGAAGCTAGTGGATCCGGTAACGAAAGCGGTGTCGGGCAATAGTTGCCGCAGAAACATACGAACTCTCCCAGCCAATTCTCTTGGTTAAATGGTCTTAAGACTGCTACAGAAAGAGATTCCGTCCATACACGGAGCAGCTTTTCTTATCGGAGCCGCCGGCCTTCTGTCGCGCCTCTTGGGAGTTTTTCGCGATCGGCTGCTGGCTTCGCAATTCGGCGCCTCACGCACGCTTGATGTTTATTACGCCTCGTTTCAGATACCCGATTTCGTCTTTACGGTGTTTCTGGTGGGCGCTGCGAGCGCCGCGATTATACCGTTGTTTCTTAAGTTTTCCGCTGAGGAGCGGGGTAAAGCCGAGAAGCTGATCGGCGGGCTCTTATCGGTGTTCTCCGTCGGCGCGGTGGTCATCGCGGGCGGGGTGGCGGTATTCGCCTCGACTCTGGTGACCTTCATCGCTCCCGGATTTTCTCCGGCGGAGCACGAATTGATGACGAGAATGACCCGCATCATGATGATATCGCCGGTGTTTTTGGGCTTTTCCAATATCATCGCGGCGGTGATGCAGGCGCGCCGGCAGTTTTTGGTGTTTGCTCTTACGGCCATCGTCTATAATATCGGGATTATTCTGGGGATTCTATTTTTTGTACCGATTATGGGGGCGCGGGGGCTGGCCTGGGGAGTGGTGCTGGGAGCGGCGCTGCATCTCGCTATTCAGATCCCCGTGCTTTGGCGCGTGAAGTTTTGGCCCATATTTACAAGCTGGTCTCGAATTCAGGGTTTATCCGAGGTGTTCATGCTTTCGCTGCCGCGCGTTTTTGCGCTCTCATTGAACCAAGTAATGATGCTTATTCTGGTGGCGCTCGGTTCGTTGCTGGCCGCAGGGAGCATTGCGATCTTCCAATTTTCCAACAACCTGCGCTATTTGCCCATCGGGATTTTCGGAGTGTCTTACGCGATCGCCGCTTTCCCGAAACTTACCGAGGCAGCGCTCAAAAAATCCGGAAAAGAATTCTCCGGAGATCTTAACGCCATGGTGGAGACGATTCTTTTTTGGGTGGTGCCGCTGGCGTTTTTGACCGTGGTCTTGCGGGCGCACATTGTGAGGCTCGGGCTTGGGGCGGGGTATTTTTCTTGGGGGGATACGCGCCTTACCGCGGCGGCCCTCGCCATTCTTTCGATCGCCATGATTACCGAAGCCCTGTCGCCGCTTTTTATCCGCGCCTTCTACGCGCTTGGCAACACTCGGCTTCCATTTGCCGTTTCGCTTTTGACGGTGCTGGTGGTTGCGGGATCCGCTCCTTTTCTACTCTCGCTTTTTACGGCCCACCGCTTGAGCGGCCAGTGGATCGCGGATTTTCTTAAGGTCGGCGATTTGCCGGACGTGGCAGTGCTCGGGCTGGTTATGGCGTTAGCGCTCGGCGCGGTGGTGCAGATGGCAATGCTGGGTTTTGCGTTGAACTTTGAAATGAAGAAATTTTTCGGCGCAAGCGTCAAGAACGGCATGATGGTGGCATTATTGCGAACGGTATTCGCTGCGGGGCTTGCCGCTTTTGTTGGCTACGGCACGCTCTATATTTTATCGTTTTGGGTCTCGCTTACGACATTCTGGGGCGTGTTTCTGCAGGCTGCGGGAGCCTTTCTCACCTCGGCTATCTGCTACGCCTGGATAATGTATTTTGGCGGTAGCGAGGAGGTCCGTTCGGTGGTCGAGGCGTTTAAGAGGCACGCTTTCTCCCAGTCAGCATTGCCGGCGAGTATAGACGACGAAAGCCGTCTGCAGACGAAATAGGCGCCTTTTAGCATGCAGATTCGAAATTTCGTTATTATAGCTCACATTGACCCCGTTAGAAATCCGGTTCGCAGGCGAACCGGCAGCTCGCGACGGCGCGCCGGAGCTTACTTCTAACGGGGTTGATCACGGCTATGGCCTACCAGATAAGAAACTTTGTTATAATTGCTCACATTGATCACGGTAAAAGTACTTTAGCCGATCGCTTTTTGGAATTGACGCACACGATTGAGGGCCGCAAGATGCGCGAGCAGGTTCTGGATGCTATGGATCTGGAGCGCGAGCGCGGGATCACGATAAAAATGCAGCCCGTAAGGATGCTTTGGCATCCGCAAATTCAAAATTCAAAAATCAAAGTTCAAAATGACAATGAAAAATTCAAAATCAATCCGCCCGAGGCGGATACCAAAATTTTGCCTTTTGATTTTTACATTTTTAATTTAATTGATACCCCCGGGCACGTGGATTTCACTTATGAAGTTTCGCGGGCCCTAGCAGCAGTGGAAGGAGCTGTCCTTTTAGTTGACGCGGCGCAAGGAGTGCAAGCGCAAACGATTGCCAATTTGCATCTGGCGGAAAAGGAAGAGCTCGCCATCATTCCGGTGGTGAACAAAATAGATCTTCCCAATGCTGATTCCAAAGGGACTGCGGACGAGCTCGCAGCGCTTCTTGGCATTGATCCCGCGGAAGTTCTTTTTGTTTCCGGCAAGACCGGCGCGGGAGTTCCAGCTTTACTCGACCGCATTATCGAGGCCGTCCCCGGGCCGAAAGGGAATACTAGGGAGCCGCTCCGCGCGCTAATTTTTGACTCGCAATTCGATCCCTACAAGGGGGTAATCGTCTATGTACGCATTGTTTCCGGAAGCGTAAGAAAAGGCGAGCGTATACGGATGCTCTCCGTCAGCAAAGTCAGCGAAGTGCTCGAGGTCGGTTACTTTACTCCCGAACGGCGGGAGACCGAAAGACTCGAGGCCGGAGAAATCGGCTACATCGCTTCCGGTTTAAAGGAGGCTGGCGGGCGGG
>CAYRYI010000013.1:5766-6615 GCA_964428455.1 uncultured Candidatus Saccharibacteria bacterium | reverse complement strand
TTGGAGACACGGTTATAGCCGAACGCGATTTCGGACTGGCGGCCAAGCCGCTTGCCGGATATGATGAGCCGAAACCGGTAGTGTTCGCCTCGGTTTACCCGATGGACGCGGATGAGTTTCCCGCGTTGAAAGATGCGCTGGATAAATTGAAACTGAACGACGCGGCGCTGTCTTATGAAGTCGAGGCCTCGGAGGCGCTGGGGCGGGGATTTCGCGTGGGATTTTTGGGGATGCTCCATCTTGAAATTGTTTCGGAGCGCATCAAGCGCGAGTTCGGGATTCAGATGATAGTTTCGACGCCCTCGGTGTCTTATGTCGTGAAGTTCAGGTCCGGCGAAGAAGTGACTGTCTATGCCGCGGCGAATATTCCGGACGAGGCGGAGATTCTCGAAATCGCCGAGCCGTGGGTGAGGCTGGAAATCATTGCGCCGGCGGATTTTCTCGGCCGCATTTTGAAGCTGTTGGAAACGACGCGGGGGCGTTATGTTGACACGCGCTATCTTTCAGCGATGAGGATGCTTGTGATTTACCGTATGCCGTTGAAGGAAATCATTGTAGATTTTTACGATCGCCTGAAAAGCGCGACCTCGGGCTACGCCTCGATGGGGTATGAATTTGAAGGATATAATGCTGGGGACTTGGAACGACTCGATATTTTGATTGCCGGCAGGCGTGAGAGGGCTTTCTCGGCCGTGGTGCATAAAAACGAGTTGTACGAAGAAGGCCAGCGCATCACCACAAAATTAAAAGAGCTTTTGCCGTCGCAGGCGTTCGCTGTTCCGATTCAGGCGGCGGTTGGCGGCCGCATAATCGCGCGGGAGACTCTGTCTGCCATGCGAAAAGACGTAA
>CAYRYI010000013.1:0-5756 GCA_964428455.1 uncultured Candidatus Saccharibacteria bacterium | reverse complement strand
AGATCGAACGCGCAAGATGAAACTCTGGAAGAAACAGAAAAAGGGGAAAAAGCGGCTGGCGGAACAGGGAATGGGCAAGGTCGAAATCCCGCCGGACGTGTTTTTGAAGATGCTGAAGAGGTGACCGTTTAGGGCCTAGGTAAGATTACTCTCGAAGAAACAAAAACCCCCGCTAGGTGGGAGGGTTTTTGTTTCCTGCAATCTTATTTATGATGGTCAGTAGGCAAGCAAGAGCGGCAAGACGGTGAAGGCCACCATGGAGAGTACCGCAATAATGGAGATGACTATCCAGATGATCCGAGCACCTTTTTTTCGTCTGGTATCGAGCATGATTTTTGAAGCTTAGCACGCACTAACCCCTTTTTCAAGTTTATGACTGCACCAAAGCTTCTTGTTTCCCGCATCATACTGCTCATAATCCTTGTCGCTGTCGCGCTGATGAGCCTTTGGGTTTTACGAGCGTATCAAGAGTTTTTGGCATTGCGCCGCGAGGAAGTAGCGCTGCGCCAGAAATTCGAGGCAGCCGAGGCGGAGAACCAGCGCCTGCGAGATGAAATTCGCATCGCAGCAACCCCGGAAGCGATTGAGCGCGATGCCAAAGCGCGCTTGAATCTCAAAAAACCCGGAGAAGAAGTAGTAGTCGTAATCCCCGCGTCTGTACAGGCGACAACTTCTGGCAACGCTAAACTCTCCATATTTGCGCGACTGGGTTCATGGTTTCGGTTGCTGTTCCGATGACTCTTTTGAGAGAAAGTCTTTAACTAACTTCTTAGCTTCCGTTTCATTGCTTATCCAGTGAATATCGCGGTGTTTCCTGAACCAGGTTTCTTGGCGTTTGGCGTAACGCCAAGTTGCCGACTCGAGTTTTGCTAGCATTGCCTCACGCGAGATTCGATGTTTGAGGTAGTCGGCAGCAATTCCGTAATCGAGCCCCAGTTCCGCCAGCCGTTTTTCGGGGATTTCCCTCTGTATTAGGTTTCGCGTTTCGCGAAGAAGCCCTCTTTGCACTCGCTTGCGGATGGCCGCGCGGATGCGTCTTCGCAGTTCGGGCCGCGGGCGGCGGATGCCGATAAAGAGCGTGTCGTACACTTTTTCTTCTGAAAGTTTCGGGATCGGTTTTTTTGTGGCTTTCGCGATTTCGATTGCACGGATCAAGCGCCGGGGATTTTTGCGGTCAACGGTTTTCGCGCGCGCCGGATCAAACGCTCGCAGAATGCGATAAAGTTCCTTTGTCGGTTTTCTCCCCAACGCTCCGCGGAGTTTTTGATTCGGCGCGACCTCGGGATATTTGATTCCTCGCGCTGCCGCGTCAATATAAAAACCCGTTCCGCCGACAAGAAATGGCAAATTGGCGCGTTTTTGGATGTCGTTAATTTTTCGTTCAGCGAGTTTTTTGAATTGCCCGGCCGAAAATCCGCGTTTCGGGTTTTGGAAACTCAAGAGATGGTGTAAAATCCCTCGCATCTCGCGTTTAGCAATTTTCCCGGTTCCGACATCGAGCCCTCGGTAAATTTGGCGCGAGTCAGCGGATACCACCTCGCCATTAAATTTTTTGGCGAGCGCCACACCGAGCGCGGATTTCCCGGAAGCGGTCGGACCCAGAATTATGATGAGTTTAGGCAGCCAAGTTTCTATTCGATGGTTTTCCTGCATGTTTTTTCGATACTATATCCCACTACGATATTCTAAGATATCGCAGTGAAAAGTAAGTGGTGAAATGAATCTCGTTGTCTCCATACAGACCCTCTCTGGAGCATACGCCATTCTTACACTTCCCGTTAAAGATATGATCTCTGTCAGGGCGGGTCTCTTGGTGGTAGTGGGATGAATGTGAAGCGCCCCCGACGGTCTTCTATCGGGGGCGCCTGATGCCGGTCTTCGACATGCTCGGAATTTTCTTAGCTTGGGCGATCTTACGAAGACGGCTACGGCACCGCTCGTTTTCGGGCAGCCGGTAGAATTGCCGCACCGCGTTAAGGCATTCGCTGGCCTTTTGCTGAAGATTAAGATCCCAGTCTTTCTTTGTCCACTCTCCCCATGCAGCCCAGTATTGGTCGCAGAGCTCAGTGAATCTCTTGCACGCGTCTCCGGTGCCCGCATTTCGGGAGTGTTTTTTGCGGGGCAGAGATGCCAACGCTACCCGCCGTATCAGTCTTATGAACGCATTCACACCGCCATCCCTCCTTTCGCGCGGGAATCGTGAGGTAGTCGGAAGGTGCTTCTTTGCGACGCTTGATTATAAAACGCGCTTGATAAACGCGTCAAGGTTTTTTGCGCCGAGGTCTCCCTTACCTCGCTCGCGCACCGCAACGGTTTTTGCCGTCGCCTCGCGGTCTCCAATCACGAGAAGATAGGGAATTTTTTTAAGCTCCGCATCGCGAATTTTTTTGCCGATGGATTCGTTGCGCTCGTCGGTTTCCACGCGGATGCCGCGCTCTTTTAACTCTGCGGCTACACCCGCGACATACTCGCGGTTCTTGTCATTTATAGGCAGCAGGGCAACCTGCACCGGCGCCAGCCACATCGGGAAGGCGCCGGCGTAGTGTTCGATTAAAATACCGATGAAGCGCTCAAAGGTGCCTAAGATTGCCCGATGAATTATCACCGGTATTGCCTTCTCGCCCTTCTCGTCAATATACGAAAGGCCGAAGCGGCGCGGCATCTGAAAATCAAGCTGGATAGTGGCCAACTGCCAGTCTCGTCCTAGCGAGTCTTTAACGTGCATATCAATCTTCGGCCCGTAGAAAGCGCCGTCTTTAGGCTTTAACTCAAAGCCTTTCTTTAGGTTGTTCATGATATTCATGAGAGCCGCCTCGGCTTTTTTCCAGAGCGCCGGCTCGCCCATAGCCTCGTCCGGTTTGGTGCCGAGCCGGAATGACGGTTCCAGGTCGAAAACTCGGTATATTTCCTGTGTCAGGTCAACCAGTTTTTTGATTTCCGTTTCTATCTGGTCCTCACGGCAATAAATGTGCGCGTCATCTTGCGATAATTGGCGGACGCGGAATAGCCCCCCTAGAGTTCCCGAGGGTTCGTTGCGATGAAGTTTATCGGTTACCTCGGAAAGCCGCAAAGGCAGGTCGCGCCACGAGCGAAGTTGGGAGTTGTAGATGTAAGTTGACTCTGGGCAGTTCATTGGCTTCAGAACGTACGTTTCCTTTTCAATCTCCAGAGACAACATGTTATCGCGGTAGTGTTCCCAGTGCCCCGATCGTTCGAAGACCTCTTGTTTAACCATCACCGGTGTTGAAACTTCGCCGTAGCTTTCATCGAGCTTTTCGCGGATGAATTTCTCGAGTACTCTCCATAGAATCATGCCTTTGGGGTGCCAGAAGATCGCTCCGGGCGCTACGGGGTGTTGCGAGAAAAGGTCAAGCGCCGTGCCGAGGACTCGGTGATCGCGTTTGGCGATTTCCGACTGGAGACGCACGTAATCATCCAGTTCTTTATTGGTTGCGAACGCCGCGCCGTAGATGCGGGTCAGCTGCGGATTTTTTTCGCTTCCGCGCCAGTAGGCGCCAGAGATTTTTGTGAGTTTAAATGCGGCGGGATCCAAATCGCCGGTGCTTGCGACATGCGGCCCACGGCAAAGATCCACGAAGTCGCCGGTTTCGTAGATTGATACTTTGGAGACTTTCTTTGCGCCGAGCATCTCCTTTTCTTCCGAAGATAGTCTGGTCGTGCCTTTCTTCTTCAAATCGTTAAGTAGGGCGACCTTGAAGGGTTGCTTTTTCTTTTTGAAAAGCGTTATGGCGCTGGCTATGGCCATCTCTTTTTTGGTAAAAACGATATTGGCCGAGATTAATCGTGTCGTCTCCTTTGCAATGGCGGCGAGATCTGATTCGGTGATAGTTTTTGGCAACTTGATATCGTAATAAAATCCGTTCTCGATTACCGGCCCCACACCGAATTGGGCTTGGGGGTAGAGTTTTTGGACGGCGGCGGCAATTACGTGGGCGAAAGAGTGGCGGAGAGTTTCTGGCGGGTATTGTTTTGGCATGAATTTTAGTCTAAATTTATGCTAACAGCCTACCGCAAAAATCCGCTTTTCGCAAAGAAAGGGGGCGAGACCGGTGGCGAAGTTCTTTGGGTTTATTCGTGGATGCCTTAATGAGCTACGAGTTGGCGCGGTGGATTTCCTATGGCTGGGGGCGGCGTGGTCGGGGATCATACTGGCACTTCTCATCATGACCGTGATCTTCACCCCCTTTGGAACAGGTCCGCTGGTTCATGAAGTCAAGAAGCGTTTCAAGCGGCGCGAGTCCGGGCGTCTCTCGAAAAATCACAGGAAGAGCCATACTGAACCAGCTCGGCTATCGAGCGACTAACCGCCGACCGCATGATGCATGCGGCCGGCGGCTTTATTTTTGGACCGCCTATAAAATTTCGCTTACCTGATCGCAAAGAATCTTCGGTTCGCCGTCTTTGTCGGACAATTTGCCTTTGACGAGGAGAATCCTATCAGCTTGCCAGATCGAGGGATTTTTTTCGAGTACGGATGGAAATACTAGTACCTCGGTCTTAGCAGTCGCGTCTTCCATAGTTACGAAAAGCATGGGTGCGCCGGACTTGGTGAGAATTTTTTTGACGATTGAAACGATGCCGCCGATGGCAACCGTTCTCCCGCGAAGAACGGAAACATCGAGCCTATTCATCGGCGTCACTTTGTCTTTTAACTTTTCGGCTAGCGCCTGCATGGGGTGTTCCGTAACGTAGAGTCCAAGCAATTCTTTTTCCCAAGCCAGGCGTTCTTTCTTTGTCGCGGGTTCGGTTGGCGCAAGGCGCAGTATGGCGGTAACGCCCGCGCCGCCGGCGCCCCCAAAAAGACTCGATTGGTTTGATGATTGTTTTTTATCAATGTCGCGCGCGTATCCTAAAAGAAGATCCATATTCCCAAGAATTTCGTTTCGCTCGGCGATGACGTCAAGCGCCCCGCATTTGGCGAGCGCTTCAACAGATTTACGGTTTAGGTCTTTGACCGGTATGCGTTCGATGAAGTCGGCCAGCGACTTAAATTTCCCGCCAAGCTTTCGGGCGGCGATAATCGCATCAACGATATTTGAGCCGACGTTTTTGATGGCGGAAAGCCCGAAACGGATTTTAGCAGCGTTGTTTTCTGCGGAAGCGCTTATCACAGTGAAGGTTTCAAAGCTCTCGTTGACATCCGGCGGCAAAACTTCGAGTCCCATAGTCTTGGCTTCGTCGATAAGAAACGCGACTCGTTCGATTTCAAATCCTTCCGCCGTCATTAATGAGGCCATGTACTCGGCGGGGTAATGAGCTTTCAGATAACCCGTTTGGTAGGCTACGAGCGCGTAGCAGGCGGCGTGCGAGCGGTTAAATCCATATCGGGCGAATGCGGGGAACAATTCCCAGATTTCTTCGGCGATGTTCGGCCTAATGCCGTTTTTAATCATGCCGGCGACCAGTTTGTCGTGCTGTTCATTAAGCAGCGATTTGATTTTCTTGCCGATGGCTTTGCGCAAGGTATCGGCTTCGGGGAGGGTGAAACCGGCAAGGTCTCTCGCAATCTGCATCATCTGCTCTTGATAGACGCCGATGCCGTAGGTCGGCGACAGGATCGGCTCCAATTTCGGATGAAGATAGGTCACGCGTTCCAGCTTATGCTTTCGCTTGATATAAGCCGGCAGGTACTCCATCGGCCCCGGGCGGTACAAGGCCACCATAGCAATAAGATCCTCCAATTCCGTTGGTTTTAATTCTTTCAGGTAGCGCTTCATCCCCGCTGACTCCATCTG
>CAYRYI010000012.1:0-12919 GCA_964428455.1 uncultured Candidatus Saccharibacteria bacterium | reverse complement strand
AAGGATCGTTTTGCGAAATCGTTAAGTCATCGCAAAAACAGACGCAAACCCTATAAAGACAGGGGCATTTTGTGTGGTGTTTATTTTTGCGTTTGTCAGTTTTTCTAAAACGAGCCCGAAACTCCTTAGCTCACATTCTGTAACTCGGAGGGGGCGCATCTCGCACTAATTTTTTAACTATCATCGGAGGAGAGCCATATGCAAAAAATGCCCAAGAAGTATTTTTCGAAATATCGCAAGTCTTTTATTGAATTGCCGGTGCTCTCCGAGGTGCAGCTGAACTCCTACGGCTGGTTTTTTAAAAAAGGATTACGCGAACTTTTTAATGAAATCTCTCCGCTGCACGACTATACCAATAAAGAACTTTCGCTTGAGTTTCTCGAATATTATCTCGATGAACCAAAATACACGGAAGCCGAGGCTAAAAATCACAATCTCTCTTATGAGGCGGCCCTGCGCATGCGCGCCAAATTAACAAATAAGCGCACCAGCGAAATTAAAGAGCAGGAAATTTATCTCGGAGATTTTCCTCTGATGACGCCGAGAGGCACGTTTATCGTGAATGGCGTAGAGCGCGTGGTGGTATCGCAGTTGATTCGTTCCTCGGGGGTTTACTTCACCATGAATCAAGTTCGCGGCCGGAAACTCTACGGCGCCAAAATTATTCCAAATCGCGGCGCCTGGCTTGAGCTTGAGACCGAAATAGACGGAACTATCATAGCTAAAATTGATCGCCGGAGAAAAATTCCGGTCACCTCGATTCTGCGCATTTTTGGGCTGGAGAATGCTGATGCTATCAGCGAAGCATTCGGCGGCGTAGACGACGGTGAGATAAGTTACATCAAGAAAACTCTGGAAAAAGACCCCGCCGCTACTGTTGATCAAGCGTATATCGAGGTTTATAAGCGCATCCGGCCGGGAGATCTTGCAACCGTTGATAACGCCAGGAATCTCATAAAATCTCTGTTTTCTTTCGAGCGCTACGATTTAGCTGAAGTCGGCCGGTATAAATTCAATCAACGGCTGGGGTTGAAACGCGACCCCAAGAGCGATGAAGCACGGGTGTTGGCGCTTGAAGACTTGGTCGCGGTGGTGCGTGAGATTATCCGCTTGAATAATGTGGGGGACGCCGCACCCGACGACATTGACGCGCTGGGAAACCGGCGGGTGCGCGGCGTGGGTGAGCTTTTGCAGCAAAAACTCCGCGTGGGCACGGCGCGTATGGCAAGAATCGTCAGGGACCGCATGTCCACTTTGGACATCTATACGCTGACGCCGGCCCAGCTGATTAACGCCCGGCCGTTTATGGCGTCGCTGAAAGAGTTTTTCACCTCTTCGCAATTGTCGCAATTCATGGATCAGATCAATCCGCTTTCGGAGCTGGAACATGAGCGGAGACTTTCGGCTCTGGGCCCCGGAGGACTCGCACGCGAACGCGCCGGTTTTGAGGTCCGTGACGTGCATACGACTCATTATGGGCGCATTTGCCCGATTGAGACTCCCGAAGGTCCGAATATCGGTTTGGTCGGGCATTTAGCCAGTTACGCCCGCATTAACGAACTCGGCTTGATCGAGACGCCTTATGCCAAAGTGGAAAATGGACGTGTAACGTCCGAGGTGACTTATATGAATGCCTCGCTGGAAGCTCAATTCGTCATCGCGCACGCGAGCACCGCGCTTGATCGGGATGGGAGAATCGTCAATGAACGCGTGGAGGCGCGCATCGCCGGCCAGCCGACGCTGGTGGAGCGGGAGCGCGTGACCTATATAGACGTCTCGCCGCAGCAGGCAATTTCAATCGCGACCAGTCTTATTCCGTTTCTTGAACATGATGACGCTAACCGCGCCATGATGGGGTCTAATATGCAGCGCCAAGCCGTCCCTTTGGCCAAAGCTGAATTGCCGGTGGTCTCCACGGGTATTGAGGTGCGGGCCGCCAGGGACTCGGGTCGGGTAATACTTGCCGAAGAGGAAGGCGAGATCACCGAAGCGGACGCGAGGCGCATCGTTTTTAAGAACGCCAAGACCGGCAAAACGAAAATCTATCCCCTGAATACTTTCATGCGGACGAATCAGGGAACGACGGTGCGCCAGAAAGTGCGTGTGGCAAGGGGCGTGGCAGTAGAAAAAGGCGATGTTCTGGCGGATAGCTCCTCAACCGATCACGGCGAACTGGCACTCGGCAAAAACTTGATGGTAGCATTTCTTTCGTGGTCCGGATTCAATTATGAGGACGCGATTATTATCAATGAAAAGCTTGTTCGCGAGGATACTTTCACTTCAATTCACACCGAAGATCATCCGGTTGCGGTGCGTGAGACAAAACTTGGCCCCGAGATAACTTCCGCCGATATTACGAATGTCAGCGAAGCGGCGCTCCGCAATTTGGACGAATCCGGGGTGGTGCGCATTGGAGCAGAGGTTCGCTCGGGCGACATTTTAGTAGGAAAAATTACCCCCAAAGGCGAGGCCGATTTGACGCCCGAGGAGCGCCTACTTCGCGCCATTTTCGGCGAGAAGGCCAAGGACGTGAAAGACACATCACTGCGCCTTCCGCACGGCAAGCGCGGCCGCGTTGTCGGCATTCGCGAGTTTTCGCGCGAGCGCGGGGATAAGCTGGAGTCCGGCGTTATCAAGCAAATTCAAGTGGAGATCGCGCAGTTAAGGAAAATTTCCGTGGGGGACAAGCTGGCCGGACGCCACGGCAATAAGGGCGTCATTGCGCGCGTTTTGGCGGAAGAGGATATGCCGCACCTGGCCGATGGAACGCCGGTGGATATCATTCTGAATCCGTTAGGCGTGGCTTCGCGCATGAACATCGGGCAGATTTTAGAGACCCATCTCGGCTGGGCCGGAAAAGTATTGGGATATCAAGCCATCACTCCGGCTCTTTCTGGAGTCACAGAAGAAGAGATCAAGGCTGAATTGGTCAAAGCCGGATTGCCGGAAAACGGCAAGGTTGAGCTTTTTGACGGACGGACTGGCGAGCACTTCGCCCAGAAGGTGACAGTGGGTTTAATTTATATGCTGAAATTGAACCATCTAGTGGAGGACAAGATTCATATGCGCTCGATCGGCCCGTATTCATTGATTACCCAGCAGCCGTTGGGCGGCAAGGCTCAATTCGGCGGGCAGAGGTTTGGCGAGATGGAAGTGTGGGCGCTGGAGGGATACGGCTCGGCGTATACCCTGCAGGAGATGCTGACGATTAAATCCGATGACGTACAGGGGCGCTCGGCAACGTATGAAGCCATTATCAACGGTGAAAAGATTCAGGCGCCGAACCTGCCCGCGTCCTTCCATGTCTTAGTGAATGAGTTGAAGGGTTTGGGACTTGATGTGGAACTGGTTGAGAAAAAAGAGGAAATTATTCTATCAACAGATGAAGCCGCAGTCCGCCCGAAAGAGGTTGGTCAGCAAGAGCGAGTGACAGCAAAATAACTTTACCCCCACACCAAATTTGGTGTAGGTGGTTTACAAAAAATACTTATGGAAACAAAACTGCGGGATTTTGAGGCCTTGAGTCTGAAGCTGGCCTCGCCTGACAAGATTCTTTCTTGGTCGCACGGCGAGGTGACGAAGCCCGAAACCATCAATTACCGCACTACCCGCGCCGAACGCGATGGCCTTTTTGACGAGCGAATTTTTGGGCCGGCTAAGGACTGGGAATGTTACTGCGGCAAGTACCGCCGCATTCGCTATAAGGGGATCGTTTGCGACAAATGCGGGGTTGAGGTTACGCGCTCGATAGTCAGGCGCGAGCGGATGGGTCACATCAAACTGGCGACTCCCGTTTCGCATATCTGGTTTTTGCGCGGCGTTCCCTCGAAAATTGGGATCGTGCTTGATATGTCGGTGTCCGATCTCGAAAAAGTTATCTACTTCGCCGGCTATATCATTACGGATGTGGATACCAAGGCGCAAGCGGAGGCCATGGAGGAGCTTGAACGCGAGTTCAAGGTAAAATCGAAAAAAGCGGATAAGAATGAAATGACACGCCTGAAGGAGGCTAGGGACCGGGCGCGCGATGAACTGCGTTCTCTTACGCCGCTCTCCGTCATTTCAGAGGTTGAGTACCATCGGCTGTCTTTGAAGTACGGAAACGTGTTTTCCGCGGAAATCGGTTCAGAGGCCCTGCGGCGAATTGCCGAGCGGACGGATTTAGCGGCGTTGGAGAAAAAACTTTCCGCAGAACTTATTGAGGCATCCCCGGTGCTTACTAAGAAGATTCTGAAGCGCCTAAGGGTTATTCGCGGAATGATCCGGTCGGGTCTTCGTCCGGAGTGGATGTTTTTAACGGTAGTGCCGGTGATCCCGCCGGATCTTCGGCCCATGGTGCAGCTTGATGGAGGCAGGTACGCCTCATCTGATCTTAACGACTTATATCGGCGCGTGATTAACCGCAACAACCGGCTGAAACGGCTTTTTGAACTGAAGGCGCCGGAGGTCATCACGCGGAACGAAAAACGCATGCTGCAGGAGGCGGTTGACGCGCTGATTGACAATTCCATCCGCCGCGGTCAAAGTCCCGTTGCTTCCCAAGCCCAGCGAAGGCCTCTTAGGTCGCTTGCGGATATGCTGAAGGGCAAGCAAGGGAGATTCCGCCAGAATCTTTTAGGCAAGCGTGTCGATTATTCCGGGCGGTCCGTTATCGTAGTCGGCCCGACATTGAAGCTCCACCAGTGCGGATTGCCGAAGAAAATGGCGCTTGAGCTCTTTAAGCCATTCGTGATCCGGCGCCTTCTGGAACTTGAGATTGCGCATAACATTAAGGGCGCCGGCAAACTGATTGAGGAGCGCCCGCCGGAGGTGTGGGCTATTCTCGAAGAAGTTATTCAGGGCAAGCACGTTTTACTTAACCGCGCCCCAACCCTGCATCGCCTGGGTATTCAGGCTTTTCAGCCGGTGCTGATAGAGGGTGATGCCATCCAAATACATCCCCTGGTTTGCCGCGCGTTTAACGCGGATTTCGACGGGGACCAAATGGCGGTGCACGTGCCGCTTTCCGATGAGGCGCAAACCGAGGCGCGTGAAATCATGCTATCTTCAAGGAATCTTCTAAAACCGGCCACCGGTACGCCGATCGTCCATCATGACAAAGACATGGTGCTGGGCTGTTTTTTCGCGACACTAGTTGAAAACGACGCTCTCGGCGCAGGCAAACTGTTTTCCTCTGAAGAGGAGGCGGTATTGGCGTATGATTTTGGCGCGGTGGCGCTGGGGGCTTTAATTAAAGTATTGATGCCGGTTGAAAAAATCTATGGCACGGGATTTTCTAAAAAAGAACATCCTAAAACACAGGAACTTATCGAAACCACCGTCGGGCGCATTCTTTTCAATCGCGTATTGCCCGCGGGGCATGTCTTTATCAACCGTGAACTGGTGATGAAGACTTTAGAGGAGCTGGTCTCTGTGATCATCAAGCAGTACGGCGTTCTCGAATCGCCGGAAATTCTTGACCGGCTCAAGCAGTTCGGCTTTGAGTTTGCCACCAAGTCCGGGATCTCTTGGGGCATGGATGACTTGCGTGTGCCGGAAGAAAAGAAAGAGCTAATCGCAAAAGCTGAAACCGAGGTGGCGGAGATCGACAGGCAATACCAAGCAGGACTGCTGACCGACCGCGAGCGCTACGAGCGCGTGGTTGAAGTCTGGCGCGGCACAATGGACGAGATGAAGGCCGCGGTGCCCAAGGCGCTGGATAAGAAAAGCGGGCCCGCTATGATGATGACTTCCAAAGCCCGCGGCACTATTGAAAATTTCTTTTCCATGGCAGGGATGAAAGGTCTTGTGCGAAACCCTTCGGGCCGCATTATCGAACTTCCCGTTATCTCTTCGTATAAAGAAGGCTTGAACGTATTGGAGTACTTCATTGCGACGCACGGCGCGCGCAAAGGCACGGCCGATACGGCTCTTCGCACGGCGCACGCCGGATACCTTACGCGCCGCCTGGTTGATGTCTCGCAGGATCTTGTGATTGCCGATGAGGACTGCAAGACCAAAAAGGGCGTAAGTCTGTTTCGCGCCGATTCGGAGGAAATCAACAGACCTCTGGCGCTTCGCATTTTTTCGCGCTCGTTGGCGGAAGATCTAAAAACCAAAAATGGCAAGGTTCTGGCACGGGCAGGGACGCTTATTGATGAAGATCTAGCCCGCGCGATTGATGCTGCCGAAGTTGCCGAAGTGGTCGTCCGTTCGCCGATTACCTGCCGGAGCCTTCGCGGCATTTGCCAAAAGTGCTACGGGTATGATCTTGGAAGAAATGCCTTGGTTAATATCGGCGAGGCGGTTGGCATTGTGGCGGCACAAGCGATTGGCGAACCGGGAACGCAGCTCACCATGCGGACATTCCACGTCGGCGGCGTGGTGGGGGCCGGGGACATTACGCTGGGGCTTCCGCGGGTGGATGAAGTTTTTGAGGCGCGCCCGCCGCACGGACGGGCGATTGTTACGGACGTTTCCGGTGTTGTCGAAGAAATCAGTGAGGCAAACCGCGAACGCGTTATTCGCATAGGCATCGTGCCCGACGATGATTTGGGCAAGAAGAAATCCAGAAAGAAAGGCAAAGATGTGCTGCAGGATACTAAAGAATTCCGCGTACCGTCAAACGTGAGCCTTTTTATAGAAAAGGGGAGTGTCATCAAGCGCGGAGACATCCTAACGGAGGGGCACGCCGATTTGAAGGAGCTCTTCAAGTACGCGGGCGCGGCAGTAACGCAAAACTACATTTTAAAGGAGATTCAAAAGATTTATTCGCTGCAAGGAGCGCCGATTCATGATAAGCACATTGAAGTAATCGTGCGGCAGATGTTTTCCAGAGTCCGCATAAAAGATGCGGGCAGTACGAGTTTTACCACCGGTGAAATTGTCGAGAAGTCGCGTTTCCGCGAAGAGAATTATTTGGCGGAAAAATCAAAAAAGATTCCAGCCTCCGCCGTCCAACTGCTCTTGGGAATCACAAAAGTGGCTCTCACCACCGAGAGCCTGCTTTCGGCCGCCTCCTTCCAAGAAACCACGAGAGTGCTGATAAACGCCGCGGTTGAAGGCAAGCGAGACACCCTGCGGGGTCTGAAAGAAAACGTCATCATCGGCCGGCTGATTCCGGCGGGGACCGGATATCGGCACCGCAAAAGCGGCGCCGGCGCCGCTCTCTCGCCGGCAAAGGAACCACTGTCGCAGAGATTCGCGTAATCCGATTAAAAAGTTTCGCTCTCGTATCAACGCGGTCACGGCAAGATCGGCGGGGGGCGTGCGCTCTTTTGAATTGGGCGGGGTGGTGGTAAAATATAAAAGATCAATTGACCTCGAATTGGATTTCTACTACCCGGTATGCCGAAGAAAAAAAGCAGGCGCGAGCAGGAACGAAATCGCGAAAAACCAAAATCGTCAAAGCGCTGGCATGATGATCTCTCGCCGGAGACTAAAAAGAGCCTACTGGCGCTAGCTTTTTTTGTGGGCGCTACCATAACGGTTCTTGCCTATCTCGGCCAAGCCGGGACGCTCGGCAGGTACCTTTACGGCGGCTTGAGTTTAATGCTGGGGAGAGGCTACTTTCTCGCAACAGCCGCCTTCGTTCTCGGCGGTCTCTCGTTTCTTCTATCTCTTCGCGAGCGGTTGTATGTTTCGACGCTGATCGGTTCGTCGCTTTTTCTAATCGTTTCGCTCGGCGTCGTGGAACTCATTTGGGGAGGCAGGGCCGGCGGCTACATAGGTTTTGGCGTAAGCTACCCCCTTGCCGCCATATTTGATTTTTGGGCGAGTATCATAATTCTTATTGCGGTTGATCTTGCGTCTGTTCTTGTCATTTTTAACATTCCGCTGTTTGCCATAAGGGATAAGGATGACATGGATGAAGATGAAGAGATTGCAGAAAAAGAAGAAACGGTAGTGGTTAATATCGCCGATACATTGAAGCAAATTGCGGAGACCAGCAAGCAAACGGTTCTGCCCAAGCCCGGCGCGGCTTTGGCGCCGGGAGCCGCAACGCGGCCCGAGGATGACTTTCCCATCATGAAGCGCCCGCCTAAATACGCCTACAAGCGCCCGCCGCTGGAACTTCTGAATAACGATAAAGGTACGCCGTCTTCCGGCGATATCAAGGCGAACGCCAACATCATCCAGCGCACACTCGAGAACTTCGGAATTGATGTTGAGATGTCGGAGGTTTCCGTGGGTCCCACGATTACGCAATACACCCTGAAGCCCGCGGAGGGGGTTAAGCTCTCGCGCATTCTCTCATTACAGAACGATCTGGCGCTTGCTTTGGCCGCTCATCCTATTCGGGTGGAGGCGCCGATCCCAGGGAAGTCGCTTGTGGGGATAGAGGTGCCGAACCGGTCAATTGCGCTTGTGGGGCTTCGCAGTCTTTTGCAGGAACGCCAATATCAAGAATCCGGCGCGCCGCTTTTATTCACTTTAGGGCGCGACGTGACCGGCTCGGCTATAACTGCGGATCTCGCCAGGATGCCCCATCTTCTTATTGCGGGCTCAACCGGTTCAGGAAAATCCGTATGCATGCACGGCATCATTACATCATACCTTTACCGCAACCCGCCCGAGGTGCTTCGTTTTATCATGGTTGATCCAAAGCGGGTGGAACTTTCAACTTATAACGGCATCCCGCATCTTCTGACGCCGGTAATTACTGATCCCAAAAAGACCATTCAAGCGCTGCGTTGGGGGGTGCGCGAGATGGAACGGCGCTATGAATTGCTGGCAGCAGCCGGGGCGCGGGATCTTATGAGCTACAATGTAAAGATCGGCGCTGGCAAAGAAAGCGAAGAAGAGCCTCTGCCGTATCTCGTCGTTATTATCGACGAGCTGGCGGATCTCATGGTGTCGTTTCCGCGCGAGGTTGAGGGGTCGGTTGTGAGACTCGCTCAGATGGCGCGAGCCGTCGGCATTCACCTTATTTTGACGACTCAACGTCCCTCGGTTGAAGTTATTACCGGGCTTATTAAAGCCAACATCACCTCGCGCATAGCTTTCCAGACTGGCTCTCAGATCGATTCGCGGACGATCTTAGATATGGCGGGTGCGGAGAAGCTTCTGGGGAACGGTGATATGCTTTTCCTGGCGGGCGATACGGCGAAACCCCGGCGCATTCAGGGCGCCTTTGTTTCTGAAGGCGAGGTTCGCAGGGTGGTGGAGTTCTTAAGGCGCGAAGAAGAGGCGCCGATTTATGATGAGGCGATCACCGAGCCGAAGCACGATTTGGGAAAACAGGGGCTCTTTGGCGGCGATGCGCTGGACGAGGATGATCCGCTATATGACGCGGCCATGCGGGTGGTAATCGAGTCCGGTAAGGCCTCCGCCTCGCTTCTCCAGCGGCGGCTGAAGGTGGGATATGCCCGCGCTGCGCGGCTTCTAGACATTCTCGAAGAGAACGGCATTATCGGCCCGGGTTCTGGTGCCAAGCCAAGAGAAATTCTTGTGGAGAGGCAGAGCGCGCAGCAGAATCCGGACGAAAGGATTGAAGACGAAGTTGCTTAGAACTCATTTCAAAACCTCTTCCAGCCGCGATACGAGTCAATTTCGGGCGGGACAAGGAGCGACGACGCAGGCGTACCCGCTGCGGTACGTCAAGAAGGAGCGACGCGGTATCCGCCCGAAATTGGCCGTATCCCTTCGGGTTCTGGCGATTTTCTTCTCTCGCTTCGTTGCTCCTCGTCGTGGTAGTATAACTACTACTTCCTCGTCGCGCCTCGCGAATGAAAGAAAATCGCTCAAGAACGCGGCTTGGAATGGGTTCTGGAATGAGTTCTAGGCATTACAGTGGAATGCAAAATTCGGCGGGAGACCAACTGCAAAATGCGAGGGTAAAGCGCCAATACACGCTTGAGTTCATCGCGGCCTCGACTGGCATTCCTCTGGCGATTCTTGCCGCGCTTGAGACGGGAGACTATCGGCAGATAGGCTCGCGTTTGTACGCTGTTCGCTATGGGGAGCAGTACGCCGCTTTTCTTGGAATTACGGATGAATCTTTTAAAGCCGCATTGGCGCGCGAATGGGAAATATATGCTTGGGGGAGTGAGCGCAAATTCGCCAAGTCCCGCCGACTTAGGACGACTTTGGCATGGCTTTACAAGCGGCACAGTTTTTTTGCCGGCGTTGCGATTGCGGCCGCCGCAATCGGAGGATATATGCTTTACCAAATGCTCTTTTTAATCCGCCAGCCGGAGATTCTGCTGGAATCGCCGGGGGAACGGAATCTTCTGGTGCGTGAGCCGTTTACTGACATCCGCGGTTTGGTAAGGGGGGAGGTACGACTATCTGTCAATAACCGTCCGGTCAACGTTGAGGGCGGGTCATTTAATGAGCGCTTGTATCTTGTACGCGGAGTCAATAGAATACTTGTTGAGGCCGTTAACGATCGCGGCAAGATTCTGCGCCGCGAGTCGTTTGTAGTCTATACTCCGTAACATTTTTTATGCCAAGGCATACATCCGATGGTAAACAGGAAAAATCAAAAGCTCTTGATCACGCGGTGCGCGAGATTCAGGACAAATTCGGCGAAGGGTCCATCATGAAATTGGGGGATGCCAAAAGGGTTGATGTTGACGCTATACCAACGGGGTCTCTGGCGCTTGATGCGGCGCTCGGCGTCGGGGGGGTGCCCAGGGGCCGTATTATCGAGCTTTACGGTCCGGAGTCATCTGGCAAAACTACTTTGGCACTCCACGTTGTGGCTGAAATTCAGAAAAAGAATGGAACCGCAGCGTTTGTTGATGCCGAACACGCGCTTGACCCGGAATACGCCAAGCGGCTTGGAGTTAAGATCGGCGACCTCCTGATCTCCCAACCCGATACCGGCGAGCAGGCGCTCGACATTGTCGAGTCCTTGGTTCGGTCGGGGGCGGTGGATCTGGTGGTAATCGACTCGGTAGCGGCCTTGACGCCAAGAGCCGAGATTGAGGGCGAGATGGGTCAGCAACACATGGGACTGCAGGCGCGGCTAATGTCTCACGCTTTGCGAAAACTCACCGCCATTGTGGCGCGGAGCAACACCACCGTCATTTTCATCAACCAAGTGCGCATGCAGATTGGCATTATGTTCGGCAATCCCGAAACCACCCCGGGGGGCAAGGCGCTAAAATTTTATGCATCCGTGAGAATCGAGGTGCGCCGCGCGGCGCAAATCAAGAAGGGCGATGAAATTATCGGGAACCGCGTGAAAGCTAAAGTGGTCAAAAATAAAGTGGCGCCGCCCTTCCGCACCGCCGAGTTCGATATTTTCTACAATGAAGGTATCGCGCGCGACGGCGAAATTCTGAATTTGGGCCTTAAGTACGGATTCATAAAAAAATCCGGGGCTTCATTTTCTTCCGGCGCTGTTAAGCTCGGGCAAGGGTTCGACGCAGCACGCCAATTCTTGCGCGAGAATATAAAAATACGAAACGAGATCGAATCACAGGTGAAAAAGGCTCTGAAAGAGCAAGCGCCGGTGGTCGCAGGAGATTAAACTATGCAATAAATTCAAAAATCCCGCGTCAGATGCGGTGCTTTTGGATCTGCGCTTGCCCAAGAATGAGCCTTAGCGTAAATCTTCAGTATAAATCTTCCTTGCTATTATAATACGCTATAGCGTATTATAATAGCAAGTGTAGCAACGGTGAGGCTGCCAAGTAAAAGTAATAATGTCGAAAGTCGAGGGTGTTTTGCTAGCGCGTCGTGAACGGGACAAGCGCTAAAAATCTTGCTCGCTTGACAGCTTCAGCAAGCATGCGCTGGTGGTAAGCGCAGGCGCCCGACCGTCTGCGGTTCTGAATCTTTCCCTGGGGATTTTGCGACTTTCGCAGGAGATCGGAATCCTTATAATCAATGACTTTGATGTTGGCGGTGCAGAAAAAGCATTGCTTTTTTTCTCGACTGGCTGTTTGTCGTTTAATAACCGGCATAATAGATACTTACAACTAGAATGGTATGTCTTTAACCTCGATCTCGCCGGCATCGGCCGGGTACTCAATCGTGGGGGGTTCTACCTCGGCGGCCGGGGGGCTTGGCTGCTGATTTTCTGCGGCTGGGGCCGGCACTCCCCCCGGGCGCGGACCCATTTGCATATTGTCAGCCACAATCTCGGTGCGATAGCGCTTGGCTCCCGTTTCCTTGTCCTGCCAACTCCGGGTTTCAATCCTGCCCTCCACAAAAACCAGCCGTCCCTTGGCGAGATATTGGCCGCAGATGTCTGCCAATTTGCCCCAGGCGACTATACGGTGGAACTCGGCCTTCTGGTTTTTTTCTCCGGAAGGCGAAAGCCAAACGCGATTGGTGGCGACATCAAAGGTGCAGACGGATTGCCCCGAGGGGGTTTGCCGCAGTTCCGGGTCGCGGGTCAGGTTGCCGAGAATCATTACCTTGTTGAGATTCATGGTGAAAATTAAAAGTAGTTATTAAGTTTCGGCAGGGACGCCCAAAATTTCATCGAGCTTCTTGTCGATGCTCTCGATGGCCTTGGCGCGTTCTTCGAGAGAAAGCGCCGGAGTTGCTTCGCGACGCGGAGCTTCACGTTTTACTCCCGCGGCAACTTCGCTCGGCTGCCACGAGGCGCGGAAGGCAAACTGCCTCGGGGGAATGATGACTTCTTCGACGATGAGATGGCGAAGAATCTCTTTTTCGAATTTAAGCTTTTTGCTGATCTCGGAGGCCGCCGCCGGGTCAACGCGAAACGTCGTATAGCCGAAATAGGCAAAACGCTCTCTTCTGATGGGATAAAACAAGCGGCGCTTTTTAGGCTCGTTAATGTGACCGACAACCCCCTTGGCCTCTTCTATTAAGCGCGTCACAATTCCGGCGACGCGAACAACATCGTCCTCGGCGACGTTCGGTGAGACAAGATAGCTGATTTCGTAGCGTTTGGCTTCTGATTCCATAGTTCCTAATACTCGGAGATTCTACCAAAAGGAGCCAGCTTCTGCAACTGCTG
>CAYRYI010000011.1:0-13022 GCA_964428455.1 uncultured Candidatus Saccharibacteria bacterium | reverse complement strand
GCTATAGCGTATTATAATAGCAATTCAATATTGCCTCTTGGTTGGGATGATATTCCATTTCTCCTCGCCCTGTCAGAGATTTTGTCTCTAACGGGGCGTGGCTTTCTAGAGGTAACGGGATGAAAAACGCCACTTATCGGGCGGTTTTCACGGTCTCCTCCAGTTTCTCGATGGCGATTTCCTGCTGGGTGTTTGACTGCAGGTTTTTCAACTGCACCACGTTTCGGTCTTTTTCTTTGTCGCCGTATATCAAGGCGTAAGGAATTTCCTGTTTCACGGCGTAGGCGAGTTGCGCTTGGAAAGCCTTGTCTTCGCCGAGGTACTTGGTGGCGCCGACGCCGGATTTTCGCAGGATAGTCAGAAATTCTATGTATCGGTCTTCAAAAGCCTCGCCGAGATCAAACACCAGAACCTCCGTCAAGGTTTTTTGTTTCTTGATTTTCCCCAGGCGTTCGAGTGCCGCAAATAGGCGGTCCACCCCAATTGAGGCCCCGACAGCCGGAAGCGCTTGCGTCGAAAACCGCGCGGTCAGTCCATCAAAGCGGCCGCCGCCAAAAACGGAGCCTATTTCAGGGATTTCTAGGAGCGCCACTTCAAAAATTGATCCGGTGTAGTAACTAAATCCGCGCACCAGCGCCGCATCGTAGCGCAAGTACGATTGCGGCACGCCTAATTTTTCGGTTTTTAAGCGGAGCTCGCCCACTGCGCTCTCTTCAAGCCCGTTCTCGCCGGAAATTTTCCAGAGATATTCCTTGGTTTTCTCAAGCCCGATGCCGGATGCTTCCGCAACCGCGGTTTCCCATTCTTCGGGCGACATCTTGTCTTTTTTATCAATCGCGATTAATGTTCGGCGCTCGCGTTCTTTGGGGATGCCGAATTCAATCAGCCGGCGCAAGACGTCGCGCTTGTCATTGATGCGGATCACGAATTTATCCACGCCGAGCGCTTGCAAGGTTTCGTAGATCACCTGGATTATTTCCGCATCGGCATCGAGCGAAGTCGCGCCAATAGTATCAATGTCCATTTGCGTGAACTCGCGATATCTCCCGAATTGCGGACGCTCGCCTCGCCAGATTTTTCCGATCTGGTAGCGCTTGAATGGCTTGAGGATTTCGGGGTTGGCGGCAAGCACGCGGGCAAGAGGTACGGTTAGGTCAAAGCGGAGCGACGTTTTATCTCGAGCCATATCTTTCACTTCGCCGCGCACGGCCGGCGCTACGCGAAAAATAATTCTGTCGGATTCCTCATCGCCTCCGGTAAGTGTCTCGGTGCATTCCACCGCCGGCGTTTCCATCGGATCAAACCCGAATCGCTCGAAGACGCCGCGGATCGTATCCATCATGGCGTTTTTGGCGATCATATCCTCCGGCAGTGCGTCGCGAAAACCGCCGGGGAGCGTCGGTTTTATTAATGCTTTTGGCGCGCTAGAAACTTTGATATTTTCTGCCGCATCTGTTGCCGGCTTTCTCCTCGATCCTCCTTGTTTTGCCATATAAAGCTAAAAATGCCATAGATTCTTGATTTTTTCAACCAACCTGTCTTAATGGAGGCATATGGAAACGCCGATTGGCAAAGTGACGCATTACTACGGCAAGGTGGGCGTCGCGGTCGTTAAGCTCACGGCACCCCTTCGCCTCGGCGATCGCGTCAAGATTAAAGACGGGGATCGCGAGTGGTCCCAGGAAATCACCTCCATGCAGGTGGATTACAAGCCCGTCGAGCACGCGAATGCGGGGGATGAGATTGCGATCAAGACCGACGACAAGGCCCGCGAAGGCGCATTGCTGATAGTGGAGAAATAATTTCGGCATTCTAAAAGCAGTAAAGCTTTTCAGGATTGTTTGGTTGTGCAAAAATTATTTAGCTACTAGCGGCTAGTTGTTCATTTCTAGAGACTAGCAATATGGCAGCCCGCCGTAGGTGGGGCTCGCCGAGTATGGCGGCTATGGTGTAGAGGTAACACAGGTGCTTGTGGAGCACTAATCACGGGTTCGATTCCCGTTAGCCGCCCCAGAAGTTTCAAAATTGAAAATCGCCGGAGGGCATCTCCAAGCTAATTCAACTTCGCAGTGCTCGCCATAAGTAATTTCAACGAATGCGGTTCCAATGGCCGCTAGTTATTGACCTCGCAACTGGAGTCAACATATTATGTCAGCCATTGACAGAAGATTAACTTAAGATAAACTTGGTTTATATGGCAATGATTATCGGTCTTAGGCAGCTTCGGGAAAATGTAGAAAAGTACGTTTCTATGGTGAACAAAGGAAAATCTTTCACTGTAATGAAAAAATCAAAACCGGTTTTTCGCATTGTGCCTCCCGATGAGGATGATTCAATGTGGGAAACAGTAGTGGACTTCACCGAATTTTATAAGAAGGGGATTCCCGCCCGAGAGTTACTGAAACGACTTCGTTCTATTGATGCTAGATCTTAATAAGCGACTTAAAAAATTCTCCCGCAAAGAAAGGATAGAATTGGAGGGCCTAGTTGAGCGAATTGTTAATCGCAATCTTATGGGGCTCGACTGCAAAAAGTTGAAGGGATTGAAGAATTTTTTCCGTGTGCGGAAAGGCAGTATTCGCATCATTTTTGAACTCTCTAGTCCGGAGGTGAACATTTTGAATATTGAGCGACGTAAAGAGGATACATATAAATTCTAAAACTTAGCCGTTTTCTCCATTACAAACTTAGCGATGGCGCACCCGATCTCGTAGTACTGTTTATTTCTTGGGGGAGATCGGTTCAAATCCTGTGGACAATCGCCGCTGATAGGTTAAAATAGTTAAAGGTTTAATTTCGTATTTTTAATTTTTCACTTTTAATTTCCTGCCGTGGATATTTTTGCACACGCCTTGTGGTCCGGCGCCATCTACAATAAAAAACGAGTAGGTTGGGCGGTGTTTTTCGGCATAGCGCCCGACCTATTTTCGTTCGGGGTGCTGATAGCTCTGCATCTTCTGGTGAACGGTTTGACGCCCATCAACTTCGGCCCGGGCGACATCCCGCGCATGGATTACATCCCGCCGTTTGTCCACTCGCTTTACAACGTTTCGCACAGTCTCATCGTCTGGTCGGTGATTTTCGGCATCGCTTGGCTTTATTTGCGGCGGCTGCCGTGGGAGTTCACGGCTTGGGGATTGCATATTCTTATAGATATTCCGACGCACTCAACCGTTTTTTTCCCGACGCCGTTTTTATGGCCCCTGCCCCAGCCGTTTGTTAACGGCGTTTCATGGTCTATGCCGTGGTTCTTGTTTGTCAATTATGCGGCGATTGCCACTGTCTATTCGGCTCTCTATTGGAAATGGAGACGGAAATTGGCGTAGCGTGCCCGGCTTACCGACGTGCGGAGCAGACGAAGCGCCGGGCCGCGCAAAATCAAAAATCATCCGCGTGCGGATGATTTTTGATTTGCGGTTTTTACCCGTCTTCAAGCTTTTGTCTTTTTAGTCTTTTGTCGTTAATCTTTCGTTCCTCCATCACGGCGTAACCTCTTCGAACGTCGGGTTGTTGCGCTCGTCATCATTGGCATTCAGACAGCCGGGATTGCCGACCCCCGGCGGGATAGCGGTTGGGGACCCGGAAAAGTCTGCAAAGCCATCTCCGTCGTTATCTATCCCGTCGCGGCATTGAACCGGCGGAGGGGCGGTTGCGGTAGTGAAAAATATCTGGCCGCAGTTGTTGTTTTCATTTGATTCGGTGACGATGCCGTCGGGGTCAGGAGGATAATCCGCGCAGAAAATGATCCGATGCGTTCCCACTTGGCCGGCGCCAATGCTCCATGGGCTGGATATCAAAGTTTGTGAATTCCCGACGCTAAGATTGGTAATCGTCGGCGATCCAAGGGAAACGTCAATCGTCCCGTCGTTATTTATATCCAGTCGGAACCCATTCTGGAATGTCCCCGCCGCCTGCGCGTTTCCCCTGGTTTGTTACTGTTCCGCGGAAGTCGATTGTTTGGCCGGTTTGAAGAATTCCTGAATTCAGCGATGGTCCGGAAGAAATGATTAGGTCGGCCGCAGAGGCAACCACCACTCCGCTTACGGTTATTTGCGCGTTAGCGCAGTTGTCGTTTTCATTAAGCTCGGTGATTTGGTTGTTTATGTCCGCACACAAATACACCCTATGAGTGCCCTCGGGAATATTTGTCCAGTCAGGAGAAATAACGGTCTGGCTCCCGCTTGCGCCCATCCAGTTTACCCATGACGGGTTGGTCGGATATAAAACTACGTCGTAGCGCTGGAGGGGGCTTGTCCCAGGCACTCCTCCCGCGCCGACGTTATCGTCCCCGATGTCAACAAAGAACCAGTTATAAAATCTGGTAATCGCGTCCCCCCCTCCTGGGGCGTTGCTTACGGATCCGGTGAAAGAAATCGTGCCTCCCAATTCCGGAGAAGCAATGCTTGGCACCGGTTGGGTAGCGGTGAGATTGGGCGGGGCGATGCCGACGCAGATTTGAACCGAGGGCGTCACATCTTCAAATCCCATGCTGGCTTGGAACGGATAGCACCCGGCGGCGGCCGGAGCGGTAATGTTGAACGAGAAGAAAGCGTCAATGTTTTTCACGATCGGAGAGGTCGGCAGAGGAACTTTTCCTTGCGGCAGGCCCCAGCCGGCTGGATTTCCGCCGGTCACGGTTAATTGATACGGCGCGAATGCCCCCAAAGTCTGACTGCCGGTTAAATTGCCGGGCCCATTCCCAATGATACTAATGTTGCCGAACCAATCTCCCATCGCCTCGATTTTAGGAGTTGAGAGCGATACGGGCGAGAGCGTTTGCCATTGTCCTCCGCTCCATACCGCGAGGCCGTTTGAAGCCACAGTCTGTCCGTTGATTGTTCCGGACCCCATTGCGTATATTTTGCTCGCGTCAAACCCGCCGCTGGCGAGACGAATCAGCGAGAATTGCGTGACGTTAAACCCGCTAGTGATCTGGGTCCATGCCGATCCATTCCATCGCCAAACATTATTGTCGGATAGCTTGAGCGCGTAAATTTCCGTGGGCGAGACAAAACGGAAGTATCGCACCTGGTTTTGGGAATCCGAAGGGGTGAGAGCTATCCATTGACTGCCGTCCCAGCGCGAAACCAAGTTATCGACAATGGGATAGATCTCCGTGTTGCTTACGACCCAAAGTGATTTTCCTCCGGCATTTCCCGAAGTTATAGGAGTCCAACCCCAAGCATCGCATGAACCCATCGCGCATTCTGGATCCTCAAACCAATCAAGCCGCCAGACCCTGCCTCCCGCCAATACGTAGTTTGCGCTCTGATTCATGGCCTCGATGGCTCCGCTCGGAGCATTAAACGGGCACTTAGGATATGTGATGCAAACCCACGTTCCAAAATTTTTATAAACGTTGCCGCCCGACGCAGCAATGTGTTGTCCGCTAGTGCCTGGGACAAAATCGGTGGCAGTTATAGGTGGGATGGTTTCATTCCATTGATCAATAACCCAGTTTTTAAGTATCGCGGTAAAGGTGTTGTAGTTGCCGTCAAGGCCGAGCGCATTCCCGCAGTTTGGCTCGGTGTAATAAATACCAGATGCATAAGCGCGGTAACCCCAGCAATTTTTCATGGTGACGCTTACTGCCCGCGTCTCACTAGAGTTCATGGTCGTCGGAATAGCCCAGCTGACAAACTTGGCGCTATTCATATACACAGGTTCCGACGGAGGCGGAGGAGTATTGCAGGCCGCGGCGGAGTTGGTTGTCACCTGAACAATGTTTGAATCTAAGCTTTCCGTAGCGTCGTTATGCACGGCAACGATTTTATAGTTATAAACCGTGCCGGCGGAAACTCCGGTGTCAAGATAAGGGGACGCTCCGTCGCTTGCATATTGGCTGGCGGGGTTGCACCCGCTGCCTTGACAGCGATAGATCCGGTAGGTGGATGCGGTTTTTCCGGCCGGAGCGGTATAGGACCATGAAAGATTGTTGGCTGGGCTTGCGCCGTTGCAGGTTGTCCCGGCGGAAAGATTGGGCGGGGCGGTACCTCCGCCCCCGGCTGGAATAACGGTTAGCGCCGCGGAACACGTTGCCTGGCGAGCGCCTTCCTGCATGGTCAGAGTACAGTTTTGACTTAAAGACGGGTAGGTTATGGGTAAATTTCCACTTGCGGTTGAATTAAGCGATCCGTTGCCGAGTGGAGTTTGACTGCAGCTGTAAGTGTTTGTTGGCACGCTAAAACCGGTGGAAGACCAGTACGCGGTCGCCGAGTCTCCGGCGTATCCGGAGTTTGTTCCCGACGGTGTCTGGACCCATACCTGGCAGCTTGCGGTTACGACATCGGTTGCGGTTTCACTGACCGACGCTTGACCCAATGCGTTGAGAGCGTCGCGCACTGTCAGCAACAGCGTATAGGCCCCCGGAAAATTAGGGATAAAGGTTGGCCCCGGGACGCTTTGCGAGCCGCCGGAAAGACTTCCCGTGACACTTCCTGAAAGCGGAGGACATACCGATGGGCATGCACTGAAACTCCATGTATAACTCGCAAGGTTTCCATCAATATCGGCCGCCGACGCGCCGGAATGGGCGTGAGTGCTATTTACGGTCAAGGGGTGCGGGCTTCCGGCGTCTGCCGTCGGGGGGGAGTTTGGTGGTAAGCAGTTGCCGGTTCGGTAAGTGTTGCCCCACTCATACGGCGTTACTACTCCAGAATGCGAGTCCAAGACCTGAACGTAGTAATCGGTATTGCTTAAAAGGCCGGAGACGGTGATTGGAGGATTTGTTATAAGAAGGCCGCCTTGAGTGAATACCATCGGGCCGCTCGGGCTGTCTTTTAAGACATTTATGCCGAATATCTGATCAGTGAGGCTGGGGTCCGGCACAATAGAAGAAAGATCAATTGTCAGCGTGGCGGAGCTTCCAGAACAGCTCGTGCCTACCGTGGGTTGGCTGGAGGCGCAAGCCGGAACCGAGATACCGGCGCCGGTTTCGGATGTCCAGGAAATTGCAGTCCTTTCACCGGTTGGTGGAACGGAACTTGCACTGCGTAGCCCCGCCTCGCTCGCCCGAAGCGTTAAGCGAAGGAGAGGCGAATCAGTAGGCGCAAAAACACCGGCCGCGAGCAAAACTCCCAACACGGCAAAAGCCAAAATGGTAGGTGGCTTGGGGTTTATTAAGCCCAGTGTAACTCCGTTAAAGTTAATTTTCTATCCGGCGGATCAACAGGCACCTGTTACCTTGTTTTTAAGCATTTATTGCTCTTTTTGTTTGTGCGAGATTCAGTTGGAACATGAGTTGATAACCGAGGCAATATTTAGAACTGCGCTTCGTATTGTCGAATTTTGGTAACCAGTGCGGATGGATTCTGATAAGTGTTTGCTCTGCGTAAGAACAGTGCTTATCAAACTGAATAATAGCCCTTGCAATATCCAGAAGCATTACGGCTCAACTTCCTCAAAAGTTAGTACGCGGAGGGTGCAGGTAACTGGTCCTTCACTTCCGCGGGTGAGAGAGATGCTTCTGGTCCCCGACGTATTGTAGCGGAGGGTGAATGACGATCCGCTGCCGCTCGTGGAAGGCACCGCTCCGGCGGGGGCGCTCCAGGCGTATGCGCCGGAACTTCCGCCCGAGGCAGTGAATGTTGCATCAGTGCCGATAGTTACTTGCCAGGATGCAGGAGAGCAGGCGAGCGGCACGGGCGGATTATTTGCCACATCAGAAGAAGAATCGCTTGCCCACGCGCTAAGACTATCAAAAACCGACAAGTCGATTCCGTAAGTTCCCGCTACTGGGGGCGTGAAAGTAGGAGCAGGAATTGAAACAGGAGAAGCGCCCCCCGAGATTGGAGGACAACCGATATTGCCCGGGCATGTATCTAGGCATACGCCGCTGGGGCACGATGCATGGGTTATCAACCAGCGATAACTTCCGAGATTGTTATCGGGATCTGATGCCGTGCCGCCGGTATGACCGTGAGGAATGCCCGCGGTTATAAAATGAGTAGGACCGGCATACGCCGTTGGCGGACTTGCGCTAGTATTTTCTGTGACATTGCTGGACGCGGAAAGACCCAATGAATCCGTGACTGTGAGCCGTAGCGTGAAGCTCCCCGCAACGTTCGGAGTGTACGTGGGGCCAGAAATATTCGCATTCCCTCCTGCAATCGATCCGGAAGACGCGGAAAGGGCGGGGCACGCACTCGGGCAGGATACCCAAGTCCAGTTATAGCTTGCTAGATTTCCATCAGGATCCGTTGCCGATGCTCCGGAATGCGTATGGGATACGCCGGTTGAAAGTGCGTGTCCCGGGCCAGTGTTCGGGGCAGGAGCCGCATTTGGAGCCGTTACCCTAACTGTCACTGACGAGACATTGGATTGGGCGCCCAGTCTATCAGTTATCCGTAAGACCTGATATACGTAATCGCCCGGCGTATCATTAAATGTTTTTGTATAGGGTCCGCTGTTGCATGACGCCGGCGAGGCTGGGTTGTTGATCGTGGTCTCGAAAGTCGGCGCTCCTTGATTCAGGTCGGAATTCCAATCGCACTTTCCGCCCGAACTTACGCCGTTCGTCGCATCGGTCCATCCATTCGGGTCGTAGCTTGCGACGGCATCCCCATTCACATCACGGTCGGCAGAGAACCGAAAGTTCGTATATGTCGTTCCTCGAACCACGGTAAGAAAATTCGTGTAGGTAACACCGTCAATACTTATGCCGGCCTCTGCAACCGGAGGTTGATTCGGTGAGCCGCATGGTTGCGCAGTTGCAAAACTAATGTTTGAAGGAGGATTATTCCAATCGCCATCCCACGTGTTTATCACATAACTCCATGTCTGGCCGGCCGATACCGCAGTATCAAAATACGATGTTACAGCTCCAACATTTCCAAGATTAGTCCACGAACTATCACCGAAATAACCAACCGCACTGGCATAACTGGTACAGGAAGACCCCGCGCAACGACGGACATTGTACTGCGTAGCGCCCGCGTAAGGAGTCCATGACAGGCCAAGGCGAGAAGTTGCCCCGTCGCATGAAGGAGCGACGGAAAGAGTAGGACCCGCTCCTCCAACGAAATAATTCGCTGTCACGGTTTTGTTGGAATTCATCGTCAAGGCGCAGGGATTGCCGCCGGTGCAGTCCCCGGTCCAATTGGAGAAATTCTGCCCGCCAGATGTCGCAGGAGCAGTAAGAGTGATGCCAGTGCCGGAGGTAATGTTGTTTATCGTGTAATTCGTGGTGCCTCCGTATGGGGCTGGATTGCCGGCTATGGCAACACCAGATGCTCCGGAGGAATTGACGGTGAGAGTGTAGGTGGAGGGAACGCCAACATTGATTGAAAACGGACACGTCTGGGTCTGACCGATGCTGTTTTGCGCCGTTAAAGTACAGTTTTGGCTATCGTTCGGCATGGTGAAGCTGAATGGACCGACGGAAACACCGCTAGGATTTGACCCCCATGATCCAGCACCGCAGTCATAAGGCAGACGATTATCAGCATCGTTTGTTGCGTTGATCGTAACGCTTTGCAGAGATCCGGCAGCTCCTGAAACCGAAGAAGGAGATACAGAACAGGTGGGGAGTGGAGGAGGGGCAGGACAAGAAAAATAGTCAATTGTTGCAGGCGCGCTGCACCCAGCTGCGTTACAAGCGCTAACGCCGCCGCCATACCCAGCCCCAGCTAAAAATGGAAGCGAGTAAGGCGATGCTGCGTTGCAGTTGTATGTATCGCCAGAATACGCCCCTCCCGCGCATGTAGCACCTCCATTCCAGCCCGTCGGAGAAGACGGTTCGCGGTCAATAGCCAGAGTATAACTGGTTGCTCCCGCCGACGGATTCCATGTTGCTGTTGCGTTTGACCCCGAACACGATCCGCTCGCTCCAGTCGGAGGCGCGGGAGTGCAATTCGGGGTGGTAAAAGTAGGATAGGCGGCCGCCACCGTTACTCCTCCCGTCGCTGTGATACTCCGAAGCGAATAATTATAGGAAGTCTCACTTTTTAAGGGTGTCAGGAGTACGCTTCCTGCCGCGGGAAGCGTAAAGTAATCCCATCCTGTGCTATTAAACATGCCCGCTGGAGTGTAGACTATTCCAAGAGAGCACCCGCTGCTTCCCTCGCATACATCAACATTTACCCCTTCACCATGGCTATCGGGATCTGCCCAGCTTATAGTAGCTTGAGCAACGCCGTTGCTACACGTAGTTGAATGGCTGACTGCAGATGCGCACGCTGGCACGGAAATTCCAAGACCGGCAGACTGGGTCCATCGGGAAGCTTGCGAAGTATTAAATGACTGAGGATCAGCAAGATTCGTCGACATTAAAACACCAGCCGCGAGCAAAACTCCTAACACGGCAAAAGCCAAAATGGTAGATGGCTTTGGATTCATTAATCCTAGTATAACTCTGTTAAAGTTAATTTCAATATCCGGCGAATTCACACGGGACTGTGATTCGGCTGTTTAAGTATTGAACTTCCTACATTGCGCCTAAAGTTTTAGCTCGTTCGCGATTCTTCCCGAGAGCCTCTTTAAATTGATCCAGTCCGGAGTCGGCGCTCGCTGGGTCATTTCCGGGGTAACTTCGCCTCCAGTCTGCTAGGCTAAGTTTTCCCGCGAGTTCTATCGCCCGCTCGAAAGACCTCTCGGCGTTTTTGTACTCTCCGAGATTAAGTTCCGCCACTCCTAAACTGTTCCAAAGCCAGGGGTTATTGGTTGCGTTAGGCGCGCTGGCAAAAGCGTTTTGTATTGCTTCTTTCGCCTCCTGGTACCTTCCCGCTTTTGATAAAATCCAAGCCAGATCATTATATCCGGCCCACTCTGACGGCGCCCAAGCCGTGAAGCGGCTGAAATCTTCCGCCGCGCGCTCCAAATCACCCGCGCTGTTTCTATACCCGTAAATTAACCCGCGCACATATAGCGAGCGCAGATTTTCCGGATTCACTTCAAGCTCTTTGTTGATTTCATCAATCGCGGCGTCGCCATCTCCTTTCACAAAAAGAATCCGCGCGAGCTGGTAATGCCCCCAAAGAATCTTCGGATCAACGCGAAGCGCTTTTTCGTACGCCTTTTTCGCGCGCCGAAGATCATACGCCCCGCCGTTAAAATAATAATTGCCCAAACTCATCAAAAGCTTTTCGTCGCGAGCGGCAAGCATGAGCGCGATGGCCGGAGAATGTCGCTTCTTCCACGCAAAGTTCGCCATCGTGTCTTGCGAAATCAGAAACGCGATGCCCAGGAAGCCAATGGCCGCAATCCAAATTCTGGTTTTGGTCATACAGGCAATAAAAAATACATATTCCGGTGTTTCACTTCGGCGTTTTTGCTATCTCTCTATAGTTCCGCAGGCGGCGCCGAGATACACATCGTCGAATGACTGACTAACTTGGATGGAAAGCGGGAGATCTTTTGCGAAATCATCCGGAGAAATATCGATCAATGTTTCCGAGTTGCCGTCGGTCATGTCGGTAAGACGGTATTTAGCGTAGGTCCTTGATGGCCCGCCGCATTTTCCGATGTGGATGTATGCCGGCCGCTTTACGTCCCTGTCGCCGGAGGCAAGCTCGAGCGCAATCCATACCCTGCCGTCTCTATCTGCAATCCGCGCCTCGGCGCGGTCGCCCGTAAAGTTCATCTGGCTCAGTGAAAGTTCCCATAAGGTTTTGCCGCGATCAATCGCTGAACGAGGGATAAAATATGACAGCCCGGCGAGAACAGCAGCCAAAAGCAGAGCAATCAAAATTGATTTTTTCTTGGCAGTGATAATATCCCGGAGCATAAAATTAAAATTGCGCGCTCGAGACCGCTCGGATCTGAGATTATTTTATTGGTCGCCGGCCGCTGATGTCAAACGCGCCTTCAGCAATCGCGAATAGGTTTTGCAACAAGTCGTCCTCCGCTCTTTGGACCATTTGGCGTCATACGTCGTATTGGCGAATGTCTCTTGGAACTTTGCTGGTTTCCGGTTCCCAGTTGCTTTTAATTCCGTTTGGCAATCAGCTACCTAATCACCAGGTCATTTAATATCTTCTGAAACTCCGCCCGGTTTCGCATCACGTAGATATTCTTGTCCTTAAATGCGCCGGTAATGTCTAGATACTGCTCTAAATATTTTTTTGCCTCCTTTTTTTTGCCTTGCGCAAGGAAAGAATCTCCAAGCACCTGAAGACAGATTGAATCAGCATAACCGACCGTTGATTTGTCAAGCCGATTGTTTAACTTCTTTTCTGCGGTTTCAATCGCGTTTTTATAGTCGTTGTTTTGTAAGTAAATACCGGCGAGAGAACATCGAAAGGCATTTGATGGATTTGGCAATTCAGTAGCGGCTGCCTTAACTTTGTCAAATTCGGCGAGCGCGGCTTTAATATTTTTGTCGCGTGCCAACTGGTAACCAAGAATAATGTGGGCTATCTGAATGTCTAAATGTTTTTCTTCTCCTACAGGAACACTCTCGATAGCCATTTTTGCATATCTTTCTGCCGCATCGAAATCTCCGAAAAAATGTTTATAACGCGCAAGCAGGGTATAAACCCTAAACATTCTCAAATCAATTTTATCTTTCGCTTCTATGGCCGCGGGCAACACTGCTAGGCCTTCTTCGGGATTGTTATTTACTTCAAAATCGTCAAGCGCAAGAAGATAACGGTCAACAAATGATTTATCCGGATAGCGAGAAATGTGTTCACGGAATATCTCGTCTGCTTTTTCATAATTTTCGAGTTTCCGATATGCCCGGCCGGTGTCACTCAAAGCAATTTCCGCACGAAGAGCGTCTTTCTTTTCAAGGCCCAACGCAAGCGCTTTTTCGTAGTGCTCGATAACGCGCGGCCAATCGGCTTCGGTCCAAGCGGTATATCCAACCATTGGAGTACCCTGTCCGAACGCGACTCGCGCAAGATAGTAATGCGTCAACGGATCATTACTGTTCCATCGAAGAGATTTTTGAAAATAGGAATCAGCGCGTTCCAGATTACCCGCCTCGCTTGATTGAAACTCCGCAATGCCCTTTTTAAGATAATACGAAGCAAAAAGCGGACGGCTTAAATAAAAACCCAACCCGCCGAGTATTATTACGACGA
>CAYRYI010000010.1:0-14314 GCA_964428455.1 uncultured Candidatus Saccharibacteria bacterium | reverse complement strand
TTTCTCAACCGCCTACGATCCTTTCATCGGCGGGGCGGAAATTGCCGCGGCCGAAGCCGCCAGGCGCCTCTCCGGGTCGTTTGATTTCTTTGTAATCACGGCGCGATTCAATCGGCATCTGCCAAAGCGCGAGGGAAAAAACGGAACAACAATTATCCGCGTCGGTTTCGGATTTGGCGGCGATAAGTATTTGCTGCCAATCTGGGGGACGTTTGCGGTTATTAAATTGATGCGCCAGCATCCGCCCGCGCTTTTTTGGGGAGTGATGGTGACTTTCGCGTCCCTTGTTCCCTATATAGTAAATTTATTCCGCCGGAGAAATAAAATTCCTATCGTGCTGACCTTGCAGGAAGGAGACCCGGAAACACATTTGCGCAAATCGCGATTGGGATTGATTAATCTTGCCTGGAGACTTCTGCTCCGCCGCGCGGAGAAAGTAACCGCGATTAGCAGCTATCTCGCCGATCTTGCCAGCCGTTTCGGTTACGGCGGCGAGGTCTCGATAATCCCCAACGGTGTCTCGGTTGAGAAGCTTATGGGGCGGATGAGTATAGAGGAGCGCCAAGCGTTGCGGGCGGGTATTGGGGTGCCGGATGGAGCGCATATGATTGTCAGTATTTCTCGGCTTGTGCGAAAAAATGGCTTAGATACAGCAATATTGAGCTTATCTCACTTGCCGCAGGCGTTGCGCGAGAAGATTTATCTTGTATTAGTCGGTGGAGGCGTCGAGGAAAACTCGCTTAAATCCATCGCTAAAAATATCGGCGCAAAAAATCGCGTTATATTTCTCGGCGAGCGGCCTTACGATGAAGCCATGAAGTATTTGCGGGCCGCCGATATTTTTGTGCGCCCGTCGCGCTCCGAGGGCATGGGCAATTCATTTATAGAAGCGATGGCGGCCGGGATTCCGGTTATCGGGACGCCGGTCGGCGGCATTGCGGATTTTCTCACGGACCGGGAAACGGGATTGGTCGTCGAGCCCGACGATCCCAAAGCGGTTGCGGCCGCCATTGAAGCATTCGTGTCGGATGCGCCGCTTCGCGAGCATGTTATCGCAATAGCGCTTGATCTGGCGTCAAGCCGGTACCGTTGGGAGCGCGTTGCAGGTCTTTATCATAAAGCATTCGCCAGCGGGATTAGGCGTGCCTCCTATCCGCGAGTTCTCGTTGTAACAGGGATTTACCCGCCGGAAATCGGCGGGACCGCAAGCTATGCCGCAAAACTGAAGGAAATTTTGTCGGCCGGCGAATGGGTTGTTGAAGTGTTGTCTTTCGCTGAAAAATCGCAGTCCGACGGGGGAACCTATCGAATTTCGCGCCGCTTCCCGACCGGTATCCGACACATTCTCGCATTCTTGCGGGCTCTGCCGCTGGTGTGTAAGAGTGACGCGGTAATTCTTTTGGATCACTTTAGTATGGGATTTCCTGTAAGTCTTGCGACTTTTATTTGTAGAAGGCCGTATATTCTTCGCATCGGCGGAGATTTTTTGTGGGAATCGCACGTTGAAATGAAGCGCGCGCAAATTACGCTCCAGGCGTTTTATGAAAGTTTGAGACCGACCAATAAAGAGCGAATAATTTTCTATTTGGCGCGATTCGTGATGCGCGGCGCCGCGCTCATTGCGTTTTCCACCGAGTGGCAGCGCCGTATCTTCCTGTCGCCGTATGGCATTGAAGAAGACCGAACCGCGGTCTTACAGAATGCCGTAGAGGCCGGAACTTCCACAGCGCACGCGCAAAAAACGCAATCCGAAATTATCTATGCTGGGCGCTTCTTGTTCTTAAAAAACCTGCGTCGCGCGATGCTGGCATTTCGTGAGTTTAAGATAGCGCAAGGCGGTGCCTTAAAGATGCGTCTAATCGGTGAGGGGCCAGAAGAGCGCCAACTAAAGACCTTAGCGCTCTCTTACGGGGTGGGCGATTACGTTTCCATTGAGCCGCCGATGCCGCGTTTGGCGCTTATGGAAGCGATTAAGAATGCGCGGGCGGTAATTGTGCCGTCGTTTTCTGACATAAGCCCCAATCTGGCGCTGGAGGCGCTTGCCGCCGGAGTTCCCGCGATTTTAACTCGACATAACGGTTACGGTTTTACCGAAGCGGATGGCGTTTTGCCGATAGACCCTCTTCTGGATACATCTTTCTTGGATGCATATCGTAGGATCGCAAACCCCGTTACGTACAAGAAGCTTAAGAACGCTGCCGCAAAAGCAGTTTTTCCTGCGTGGGGAGGTCTTGGTAAGCGGTATGAAGAAAGCTTAAGTAGAATACTTAGTAAATCCATATGATATTACTTACCATCGGGTCGGATCGGTCGTTGTTTCGCGAGTCTGCCGCGCGCGAGCGCGTTCGTGCCTATGGCCGGCTGGTTGCGGCGACGCATATTATAGTTTTTACAAAGCGCGTGGGTTTTCAGAAAAAAGCCATTGGCGAAAATGTTTATTTATACCCCACCAATTCTCGGCTACGGCTCGGGTATTTGTGGGGCGCGTTTTTTATTGGCAGGGCTATTGTAGGCGGATTATCTTTGCAAGATAGGCGGGAACTTCTAATCTCGTGCCAGGATCCTTTTGAAAGTGGGCTTGTCGGGTATCTGCTCGCGCGATTTTCCGAAGCTGCGCTACAGCTCCAAGTCCATACGGATTTTTTGAGCCCGTATTTTGCCAAGGGCGATTTTGTGAATCGTGTCCGCGTTTGGCTTGCAGTATGGCTGCTGCCGCGAGCTGATTGCATCCGTGTTGTGAGCCAGCGCATCAAGCGTTCGCTTGAGTCTCAACTAAAAATTGAAGCTTCAAAAATCACTGTGCTCCCGATTTGGAGCGTGCCGCTTGACGCGGCACCGCAAATAGCGGCAAAGGGAGCATTCCGAATCCTCGTCGTCGCCAGACTTGAAAAAGAGAAACGAATTGATCACGCGCTTTTAGCTTTCTCTGAATTTATAAAGCGCGGTAGTGTCGGGGGACTGGCTATTGTGGGTGACGGGAGCGAGCGGCGCGTGCTTGAAGATCTGGCAAGAGCCCTAAAGGTTCAGCATCTGGTTATATTTCATGGCTGGCAGGAGGATCTTTCGCGCTATTACGCCGACGCGGATATACTGCTTATGACTTCGCAGTATGAGGGCTGGGGGATGGCGGCGGCGGATGCGATTTATGCCGGTATCCCCGTGGTAATGACGGATGTGGGTTTAGCGGGGGAACTCGTGCGGGACAGCGAGAACGGAATTGTGGTGCCAGTGGGGGATATCGAAGCAATGGCTAAGGCGCTTTTTTCGATAGCGGCGGATCCGGGCCGTTTCAGGCCGCGCCAAATTCACCCGCGGGAGAGTTTTGACGAATATCTCGCGCGGTATCGCGAGGCCCTATATCGTTGCCGCCATGTTTGAACTCCATGCTCCCGTTTTCTCATCACTTTTGCTATTATGGAACAATATCATAATCATTAGATAAGTTATGTCACTTACCAGTATTTCGTTGCTGATTTTTGCGGTAGTTTCGGCGGTATCAAGCCAGCTTGTATTTAAGTTTTGGATTGCGAAAGTGGGCGACTTGCCGATCTCCGGCGGCGGAACGCTGGCGCTCATCGGCAAAATTTTGCAGAGCCCTTTAATGCTTGCGGCATTATTTTTGTATGGCCTAGGTTTTTTGTCTTGGGTTTATCTTCTGTCGCGAAATTCACTCTCATTTGTGTATCCGGTGGTTTTGAGTCTCAATATCATTCTGATTTTCGTGTTTTCCAGACTCCTTTTTTCCGAAACGGTGAGCGTGCTGCAAATGGCGGGCATCGCGGTGATTATCGCCGGGATCTATCTTGTTTTCACGGCGTAGAACTCATTTGATTTTGCATGCGGTTTTTAATCATCACCCAAGCGGTAGATTTAGAGGACGCCAATCTCGGGTTTTTTCATGATTGGATCAGGGAATTTGCCAGGCATGCGTCAGCCGTTGAAGTCATAGCCCTTCGCGTCGGTGCGCATTCCTTGCCTGGGAATGTCGCGTTGCATCGGATTTCGGGCAGTAATAAACCATTACGTTTGATAGGCACATTGAAACTGCTGTGGCAATTATTGCCCCAATCCGATCGGGTATTCATTCACATGGCGCCGATTTTTGCCATTCTTGTCGGCCCTTTTGCCTGGTGGCACCAAAAACCTATGATGCTTTGGTATGTTCACAAGAGCGCGGATTTTAAATTGCGAGTTGCGGAAAAGCTGGTGAGCGTCGTGGCCAGCGCCTCGCCGGAAAGTTTTCGTCTGCCCTCAAAAAAAGTTTCGTTTCTTGGCCACGGCATTGATACGGATTCGTTCGCGCCGCCCGCGATGGCCCCCGCCGGCTTTAGGATGCTTACGGCCGGCCGCATTTCGCGCTCAAAACGCCTTGATATTTTACTGCAAGCTGTTTCGGCGGCGTCGCGTCAGCTTCCGTTGGGTTGGAGATTTAGTATTGTCGGCAGTCCGATTACCGCGGATGATGCGCGATATCAGCGTGAGCTGATGGATTTAGCAAATAGTCTTGGAATTGCGGATCACGTGTCGTTTACGGGAAGCGCGATTCACTCCAAAATGCCCGCGTGCTACCAATCGGCGCATCTTTTCTTGCATGCCAGCGCCACCGGGAGTATTGATAAGGCGTTGCTCGAGGCCATGAGCACTGGGCTTCCCGTTATCAGTTCCAGCGAGGCTTTTAGAGATATTTTGCCGAAGGAATATATTGCCCCAGCGGTATCGGCCGAAACCTTTGCTGCCAGGATCGTTAATTTACGGGACGTCGGCAGAGATATGCGCTTGCGAAATATCGTCCGAGAGAAATTTGAGCTGTCAGATCTGATTAAAAAGCTAACAGCACAACTTGTCTCTCTATCTGCACCAATAGACTAGTCTATTGGTACAGATAGAGTTTAGGTATTTTTAAGTACCGTGAAGGTATGAACATATTCCCCCAAGTCTCGCCGGAGCATTATCGCAAGCTCGGCTATCTCGGTCAGGATCGATGGATGAGTTACAGCAACCAGGCGCGCGAATTTATTCGGTTAAAACCGACAAACATTCTTGAGATTGGCATCGGTAATGGGATTGTGCGGGACGCGCTTCGCAATCTGGGGTTTGCCGTTACTACGGTTGATATTGATTCAGAGCTTTCGCCGGATCATGTCGCGTCGGTTAGCGCATTGCCATTCCCGAATGACTCGTTTGACGCGGTGCTGGCGGCCGAGATTTTGGAACACCTTCCGTTTGAAGATTTTCCGAAAGCGCTGGCGGAGATTCATCGGGTCGCTCGCCGTTACGTCTATATCACCCTGCCGCATGCCGGCGCGGTATTTTCCCTTAATGTAAAAATGCCGCTTTTGCCGCGCCTTATTCTATTCTTCAAAATCCCGTTTTTTTGGAAGCAGCATATCTTCAATGGCGAGCATTACTGGGAATTGGGGAAAAGGAACTTTCCGGTTTCGCGAATAAAAACTGCTATAAAAAAGGCGGGGTTCAATATTAGAGAGGCGGGGATTGACCCGGCAGACCCGGCGCATTATTTTTTCTCGTTGATCAAATATGGAAAAAGCTCCAGTATCCGTTGAGATTCTTACGTTCAATAATGAAATGACGATTGAAGCAACACTTAAAAGTGTTCTGCTTTTTGATGAAATACTGGTGATTGACGGCGGAAGCACCGACCGGACACTCGATATTGCGAGGCATTACGGCGCCAAAATCTTAGCGCAGGATGAAAAAGCAAAGTTAGATGGGCGCATAGCAGACTTTTCTCTGGTGCGCAATCAGGGGCTTGGAGTCGCGAAGCATCGCTGGTTTCTCTTTATTGATTCGGATGAGATGCTGACGCCGGAGCTGGCAGCTGAAATACGCGGTATTGCCGCGGCCGAACAGCCGCTTTTCTACGCCTGGAACGTGCCGCGAAAGTATGTTTTAAAGGGAGCCGTCATCGATTGCGCTACGACCTATCCCAATATGCAAATGCGGTTTTTCCATCGGGAGCATGTCGGGACCTTCGTAAAGCAGGTTCACGAACGGGTTCTGCCAAACCCCGGCGAAACCGTGGGTGCGCTGAAACATCACATGCTGGTTCCGCTGCCGCCGCAGCGGGCATTGTGGGAGAAGTGGCAACGGTATCTCACGATTGAGGAAAAAAGATGGCAAGGCGTTTCGCGAAGGGGGCTCCTGGTGAAGATTTTCAATGCCCTGAAACCAATAGCACTCTATTTTGTGCGTCTGCCTTGGGTGCTTTTTTGCGGCGGGCGCAGAATGCCAATGTTTTATGAAATCGCCTATCAGCGGTATAATCTTTCGGTGCTTTTGAGGCTCGTGCGCCATTTCCTATGGAATTAATTTATATTTCGCCTCTTCGTTATCCCTCGGAAAAAGCCGGCTCCGCTTTTTCTATGAAAAGCTGTGAGGCGTTTGCCGAAGAGGGAATTGGTGTGGAGCTGTGGGTACCTCAGCGTTTCAATAAACTGTATCGCGAGGATCCCTTTTTGTATCACGGCGTTGTGAAGAATTTCCGCATCGTGCGATTGCCGGTCATTGATCTTATGCCCTGGGTGCCGAGCTATTTTATTATGTCGGCGTCATTTGCGGTCTCGGTTTTTTGGTATGCGCTTTGGCGGCGCATGCGGGGAGCTCTTTATTATTCGCATGAGGAGTTCGCGCTTTTTCTTTTGACTTTTATTTCTCAACGCACAGTGTACGAGATTCACGATTTCCCGCCACGTCGTTATTTTTATCAGCGGTTGTTAAAAAGAGTTTCTGCGATCGTGGCGACGAATAACTGGAAAAAGAACAAGCTCACAGAGCTTTTCGGCTATTCGCCGGAAAAGGTTCTGGTCGTTCCCAATGCAGTTAATGTAAATCAGTTCTCGATTTCCATAAACCGCGAGGAGGCGCGGGCGAAGCTGCAATTGCCGCTCAATGAAAAAATCGCGCTTTATACCGGCCATCTTTATGCCTGGAAAGGGGTGAACACTCTGCTCGAAGCAAGTCAGTTACTGCCCGCCGGCTACGCGGTGTATTTTGTTGGAGGGACGGAGAAGGACACGGCAAAGTTCAAAGTTAAAAGTGAAAAGTTGAAAAACAAAGATAATGTTAAGATTATCGAGCATCGTCCGCACGATGAAATTCCGTTTTGGCTTCGGGCCGCGGACATTTTAGTGCTTCCCAACACCGCCATAGAGGATATTTCCAAATATTATACTTCTCCAATGAAACTTTTCGAATATATGGCCTCCGGCCGGCCGATTGTCGCCTCCGATCTGCCATCGGTGCGGCAAGTAGTTGACGATTCTATGGCCTGGTTTTTTGCGCCGGATGACGCGGAGTCGCTCTCTGCTACAATTCAGCGCGCCATTAGCGAATGGAAAGAGAGTCTAAATAAAGCGTTATCCGCGCGCTCGGCGATTGGAAAATACTCTTGGGGACAGCGCGCGAAGACCGTGATAGACTTTTTAGATCGCGCGATAAAATCATGAAAACCATAATCTTACTTCCTACTTATAACGAAGCGGATAACATCATTCCGCTCCTAAGAGAGATTTTCAATCTGCCGATCGACTGTTCGGTCGTGGTAATCGACGACAACTCTCCTGACGGCACGGGTAAGCTGGTGGAAAGAGCGATGGCTGAATACCCACGCCTGTCAATTTTGAAGCGTCCCGCCAAATCCGGCTTGGCTGCGGCATACCTTGAGGGCTTTAGTCATGCGCTCTCCAACAGAGAAGCGGATTTTATCGTAACCATGGATGCGGATTTCTCGCACCATCCGAGATACCTTCCGGATTTGATGCGTGCGGCAGAGGCCGCCGATATGGTTATCGGTTCTCGTTACGTTCGCGGGGGCGGGATAAGAAACTGGAGCTGGTGGCGGCGCATATTGAGTTTTTACGGGAACTTATACGCGCGGCTGGTTACCGGAGTGCCGGTGAGAGATCTTACGGCTGGATTTTCTGTAATCAGGGCTTCGCATCTTAAGCAGTTGCCCCTGCGTGAGCTTTCAAGCGAAGGCTACGCCTGGCTGATTGAGCTTAAATCGGCCATGCACGCGCTTAATGCCCGAATTGTGGAAGTCCCGATAATCTTTGAGGAGCGCCGGAGCGGCGCGTCCAAGATATCGCGAAGTATCGTTGCGGAAGGGCTAATTTCTCCATGGCGGCTTCGCAGGCGTTACGGAGCTTTTCGCAGCGCCCGATAGATAGTTTGCCAGCCGATTACAGCGAGCGGAATAATGAAAACATCCATCGGGATGCGAAGCCGCCCATGCATGCCAAGCGCCACCGGAAGCGTGGCAAGGGTTATTGCTATCAATATTCCTAAAACCATCAGCATTTGCGGCCGATCCTGCTTTCTTTCCAAAAGCGTGTAGCACATGCCGATAAAGGCCAGTGCCGCTATCGCGATCCAAACGAGCCGCGCAATTATAAAAATCAGCCACGGCCCTTTCAAGAACTGTTCAGCAACGCCGAAAAGCTTACCGAATTCTCCCCGCGCGACGGCAGAAATCTGGGGTACGCTTTGCGGGGCGCTCTTTAAGATTCCTGTTTGCAATGAAGTATCCAAATAGCCGTCATGCGTCATCAGGTGGAAAATTGAGAAGCCGGCAAGTAAAGCAGTTTCTTTGGGATGTTCGCGCGCTATCCGCATAGCTTCTTTTTTAAAGTAAGGCGTATTTTTAGGATCGCGAAGTTCCGCAATGCCGGTCGCTTTGGCAATTGCCCGCAGTTCTTGGCGCGCGTCGTTGAATGATTTCCCTTCCGCAATGGATAGTATTGATGACCCGGCGTAAAAATAGGCGACAGTGCCGGAGAGCGATGTCAGCTCGAAAATTCCCGCCTGCTTATAGTTTCGCGCCATCCATGGAAAAATAAACGTCGATGTAGCGGCAACGAAAACGATAAACGCGGCTATGGCGCGACCCGTAATTTTGTCTCGCATGAGCATATACATAAGATAAATTGCTAAAACCGGCAGCGCATAAAGCAGAACCGGCCTCAACTCTGTGGCAAAGCTAAAAAGCAATCCCGCAATCGCCAAGGGTCGCCAGCCGATGTTATTTCCATCGAAAGCCCGCAGAAATATTAGGAGCGCGCCAATAAATAGGGTCATAAATATCGTTTCGGTCATTAAAAGAGTTGCAAGCGCAATAACTAATGGGTCGAACGCGAAAAAGGCGGCTGCCGCAATGGCGGCTAGGCGGTGGGCGAAAAGACGCAGCGTCAATAAGTAGGCGAGTATGGGGAGAATACTTCCCATTGCGAGCTGAAGAACAATCAGCGGCACAGCGCTCTGGAATAATTCCATAGAGAGGGCGATCAGCAGCGGATAACCGGGTGTTCTTCCGGTTTCGGGGTATTCCACTCCAGAATAATTTACAGTGTAGCCGCGCCCCTCGGCCAGATTTTGCGCGAGACTGAAATAGCCGCGGGCATCATCAAATGAGAAAAAATACTCTTGGCCGGCGGCAAATAAGCCAAATAACAGCAGCGCGATGCGCAATATTAGAGCTGCCGACACGAGAACGACTATGATTCTTTTGTCTTGGTCAGGAAACATTGGCGGAGTGCGGAGTTTTCTTTCCTATGATATATAACTGCGCGCTTACCGCTTCAGCTCCCGGAAAACGCGAAAAGATGAAATCAAAAATCTTCAGAGGCCCAAGAATAAGCATAAAAACAAATGCAAAAAATGGCGCGCGCTTTTGGGACCCTAGAGCCGCAATAACTCCCAGCCAATAGGCAAGAAATACCAAAAGAGCGCTCCATGGCCCCGAACGGACTCCGGCCGATACAATTTCCGAGCTCGGAAAAAGCTTTTTCAGTCCGCTTACTGTCCAGCGCGTAAAGTCATCGGGTGATGCGTGATAGGGAGTCAAAAATGGCGCACTCACATAAATAATCCCACCTGGTTTCGCAATGCGCCAAATCTCGTTGGCGACAGCAACAGGATCGGCAACATGCTCAAGCAGTGATTCGCTCACGACGGCATCGAAAGTATTGTCGGCAAAAGGAAGATATGCCGCATCTGCAACAATATCCACCTCGGGGAACGGGTACACATCAAGGTTGATACAGTCTGGGTGCCAGCGATGCGGTCCCGATCCTATATCGGCAATCAGGGGCGCGGCAGGAAGAAAAGAAAATATTTTTTTCGGCCCATTCTGCGCCATCAATACCGGGCAAAAGATTTGCCAGATACCGTAGTAAAGGCGCGGAGATTGCTTCAAAAATGATTTTAGCCAGTTGATGCCTTCCCGATGTTCTTGCTCTTGGCTCCGATAAAACAGTTTGTGGATCAGGAACGGAATCCCGGATTTATACGGGTAAGGGCCGTGGTTATCGGAGCAAACAAAAGTGTCGCTTTCTTTCGATAATGCCTTGCGGCACTTTGGGCAGACGATTGCGCCAGAAAGTCGTTCAAGTCTATTAGTATGCTTCATGGTAGGTTCTTATGATGAGCGAAACGCTGCCCTGCGGTCTAGGGCAAGATTGCGTTATGGGGCTTTTGTTATCTGAATAATTTTTCCAAGTACTCCAAGAGTGCTTTCTGCTTTTGCATGAAAATATCCTCATAGCGCCACTCAATTTGATGTTTCCCCGGCGGCACCTGAATCGCCTGGAACAGGTAGTTCGCAGTATAAATTTTTGCGGGAACGCCGTCTACGGTTGCGACCCACCCAGGCATTGCACTTTCGGAAAACACGAGCCATTCATCAGCGGTTGTTTCCGTATTGACCGAAAGCAAGCCGTCACGATACTCATTTATAACAAATTTAGGCGGCTGACCTCTCCCTACGGGGCGTGCCACGCAGTCGTTGCATTCAATGACCGTCGTATGGCGAAAATCATTTACCTCGGCTATTTCTAGAAGAAATTCTGTTCCTTGGTTCTTTGAAAATAGAGGACGCTCGGCAAAATAGATGCGCGGCAGTACTTGAGTATTTTTGTAGAGGTAGATGTTAACCGGTATTGATGCGGGGCGCGGTATTGTTATCGGGGTCAGTCTCGGATCCTGAAGAGGATAGAGCGAGTAAATGTATTTAACGTTCATCATGGAAAGCAGTGGAAGCTGCAGAAGAAAATCTTTTATTTTCTCTTGCGGTGTCACCGATCTCAGGGCGTCTCTATTGTCTACACGGTCTAGGGTCAGTGCTCGGACATTCGGGTTTTCCCGATCGAAAATATAGCCGGCTTTGTCGGCGTTGATCAGCGTGTTCAGAAGTTGGTTATGGCGCAGAGTGCGATACGGTTCAAGTCCATCCATTCTTTGGATTTCCCAAAAGACAGAAGTGTTATTCACAAGCAGTTCTCGCTCCATATTCGCAAGTTCCTGCGGCGGCATAGGCGAGTGCACGAGCACCTCTCGAAACATTCCATCACCGATTAGAAATCCCATAATGCGGTATCTGCGAGGATTTGGCTCATGATCCTTTAGGAAGTTCACTAGCGCAGGCGTTTGCAGCATTATTTCTTGCGGTATGAAGTTATGATACTGATATGAAAAAACCGCAAAGACGTTAACCGTCATTGCCCCGGCAATCAGCATAAGCACCGTCTTTGACGTCGGCCGCCAACGCGCGATGAAATAGAAAAACCCGCCGGCACCAACCCACATCAAAATCGCTATCACCCACCATGCGTTCGCGAACGAGAGCTGATTCCCGATATCCCGAACCGCGCTCTCTGCCACCTCAAGATAATGCGAGGCCGGAAGCGTTGCGGTGCGCCCGCGGAAATGGAAATCTACCAGTTTTCCCATGAAGTCTTCGTTGCCGATAAGGCGCGGGGCAAGAAACTGGGAGGCCAGTGTTACAAAAACAAGGACTATCACGAAAACCGCGACGCCGCGCGCAGTCCGGCGCATGATTTTTTCACGTCCGGCAATTCCTTTTTCAATAAAAGTCTCGATGCTGGCTGCCGCCAAACATGCTAGGGGAAATGCGGCGCTTACCATCCAGCGGAGATTCCCGCGCATGTGGGAGAATGGCGGCAGGTAGTTGTTGATCCACGAGAACGGCGGGATGGAGAGAGTGAAGCCCAACGGGATGAGATAAAGAGCCAGAAATGAAAATAACTTGCGAGAGGGAGCAAGAACCAGCGCCAGAATGATGATGGCAAAAGGAATCACGCCGATCGAAAAACCGTTTGAGCCCCCGCCCAGAAACGGGAATTGAATATAATCCGGCAAAACCCATGTTATTAAATGCGCCGGCGGGAGCCGCTCGGTGCTTTCAATGGCGTAATGGGCTTGGCGGACGGTAAGTTCGATAAAATACGCGGACGGAAATGTCTGACGGATGCTGATGATGGAGCCGAGCAGCAGTATGCCAAGAAGCAGAAGCACTGCGCGGAAGTTCTGGTGCCATCGGCGGCCGGGGATCCAATGCTCCCAATCAAGATAGATAGCGTAAATACCCAAGAGAAATAAATTGTAAAATACAATTTGCGAAAACCCGGACAAAAGTCCAAAGCCAAGCGCGGCGCCGCCAACTAGTATCGCGAGCGTTGTAAAGCGACCCTTGTGTGCCAAGAGCAGCGCTAGGGCTACCCCGGGAAAGACAATAAAAGAGTTGGCCGCAATCGTGCCGACGGAGAGCCAGCCAAGCTTGGTGGCTAGAAGATATCCCAACGCCAAGACAAACGATGAGGCATAACTCCAGCCCTGTACGCGCCCAAAAATGTATGCCAACAGGACACCGGCAAATACAGCGATAGTGATGCTCCAGTGATGGGCATTAAAAAGATCCAGGTATGTAAAGATAACGCGCTTTATGGGATCGAATGGGCTCGCAAATTGATCAAGACTCGCGGAGACGCCCCCATAATATCCTCCGTTCCAGAGCAACGAGTCGCCATTTTCGAGCGCCCGCTGGTAATAGGCGCTCATGGGATAGTAAAATCCAATCTGTTCTTCATCAAAGAACGCCCGTCCCATGAAAAGCAGAGGGGAGAATATGAGAATGATAACCGCCGCAAGAAAAACAATGGGAGCGGCTTTGCTTATGGCGCGAGCTATTGTGCCGCGGCCGTACTTAGGTTGGTTATCGATTTCTGGCATGATGATTTTCCCTTATCTTCGCCTGCCCGAGATATCAAGCATAATCTGCCGGCGGCGCGAACCCGGCGGAAGAATTTTTTCTAAGATAAACATGCAAAATTCCCAGACATAGTAACGTTTGGGGCCGGATACGCCGATGTAAGAAAGACTGAAGTCTTTTGAAAAATCCTGCCAATAGCCCTGAATGCGGACAAGATGCGGTGTTAGCCCAACGACAAGCAAACTGCCCATCTTCTGCTCTTTAGCGAGTCGAGCCGCTTCTTTTGTTTCCCGAGCGGTATCACGGGCGTCAAGATCTTTCCCCAGAATGATATTAAAGGTTTTTTCTGGGAAACGTTCTCTCAAATAATCGCGGTAAACTTGAGACTCCGTCCGCGGTTCGCCCGGCACGGTATGTCCGACGGCCAAGATCAGAGGAATTTTCCATTGCGAGGCGAAGCGAACGGCCGCCTCGCTCACAATGCGCCCTCTCGCGGGGACGCGTGAATGTTTAGGGCAGTAGGTATGAAGCACGATCGCATTAAAAGACTTTTTCGACAGGTTGCTCTCTTTTTCTCCTATCCTGCCGGCCTTTCTTGTAAAAGACGCAAATAGGGCAATCCCAACCAACAAAGCAACTATAAACCCGATTATAAAAAACGTCATACGGCGACTTCGTCTATTGTCTTCTTGTTCATCCTCGTATACTAATATATAGTGTAACCCGTCAGCGATTCAAGAGTTTTACACCCATGGTGCTGTCAGTCATTATACCTGTCTATAACGAAGAAAAGACAATACGCGAAATTGTTCATAAGGTGCGCGCTGTCAAAATCCCGAAGGAGATTGTGATTGTTGATGACGGCTCCAAGGATTTTACTCCCGCAATTTTAGATGAATTAAAATCTCACGAAGTCCAAGATGAATTTTTCAGAGGTTTCAATATCATTCATAAAAAGAATGGGGGCAAGGGCTCGGCCGTGAAAACCGGCATCGCGGCGGCTAAAGGAGACGCGGTGATTATTCAAGACGCGGACCTGGAGTATGAGCCGGAAGATTATCATAAGTTTGTCGACGAAATCTCCAAGGGCGCTAAGGCGGTTATGGGCTCTCGCTTGATCAGTGATCAACATATTTGGTTTCGAGGGAAGAAGACTCTGCGTTATTTGGTGAATCATCTCGGGGTTCTTGCGATTACTTGGTGGACCAATTGGCTGTATTGGAATGATGCTACTGACTATGAGGGCTGCTATAAGGCGTTTGATAGAAAGCTCGTGCAGTCCATACCCAT
>CAYRYI010000009.1:9825-14950 GCA_964428455.1 uncultured Candidatus Saccharibacteria bacterium | reverse complement strand
AGATGCGAAACTCGGCCGTGTCAATAGCATGCATGGGAGAAAACTCGCGGCCAGCGGTCGGCCTGGATGACCGCCGCCCTTAGCCACATACCCAAGCATATATCATAAAATCGCGGCTAAGCGAAAGGATGCGAATATAAGGGAGGATTTTCTGTGGGGATGAACCCGAATTTTATAGGAACAGACCTAAGTCTCTCGCCGTCGGTGTATGGGAAACATTCGTCAACATAAAGCGGCTGCATCTTGGGGATCGAAACAACGACTGCGGGTATATTCAAAGGTTTTAAGTCGTCGCGCGTGATATCAACCCAATACGTTGAAAGCTTTAATTCCTCCAATTTATTTTTTAAAAAGTTGAGGCGCGCAGCCGTACTATCAAGAGAAAGTGCGGACGAAAACCTATCCTCAAAATACGCAAGTGGTTTCCGCTCGCCACGGATCAGAATTTCTATATCTTTTATGCGCTCCCGCGGCCACCACCAAAAAACACGTGTTTTCAGCGCGATATGACCGTGCCTTAAGAGCTCATCGCTGGCCCCACGTTTTCTCATGAGAGTCCGCAGATAAATAGCATCAGCGGCCACGCCGTCAACTATATCATTGATGTCAAAACCAGCTTTGGTGCCAACCGTGACCGCCGGCCCGATCCCGGTTCTATCTATCGCGATCCCAAGAAACGCAGGTACATTTATGTCGGTTGGCAAACATACCAGATACAGCTCAAGCCGATGTCGTTTAAACGCCCTCGCGATCATCCGCAGTTTGGCTGACGGCGCATCCTCAAAATCTAAGAGTTCGGGAGCAAGCTGATTAAGCCAGGTTATCATATATGCATCTCTCTCTACGACCTCAAGAATCCCTGAAAGGATTGCGTCATCAAGGGTCTTGCCTGCGGCGGCTCCGGTGCTCAACAGAAAACGCAATAATGGTTCCTTATGGTTGGTTGGCGAATATGCAAGCGAGACAAGCTGCAAGGGAATATAGGCGCTTTTATCATCGAGGAATGAATTTGCTCTCGTCCACCTGAATTCTGATTGCTCTTTGAAACTTAACGCCGCTTGTGGATGATATTTTCTGAATGAATCGGATTTCTCGATTCTTGCCCGGGTCGCAGTGTTCACCCCGCTCAACTCATCCAATGAAACGGCCGTATCGCCTAAGTCTTTTGGGGAGGCAGTCACCGCATTTGGCGGAGAGAATGAGAATAGCGACATACGCTCAACCGTTTCGCCTAGGGCTTTCGCTAAAGCGGCCCCTTCATCAAAAAACGATTTACCAACACCCGATGAGCCGAAATTCCCGTCCATGTCTTTTTGCGGAACAACAGATAGCGCAACAAGTCCCGGCTCATCGTGGAATTGAGCTATGCGATGTTCGACGCCGCGAGCGAGGCCGTTTTTCTTCATCCAAATGATTTTTTTAAAGTGACTAACGAGATCAAGCGACAACTTCTTTGCGCCAGCAAAGCGGTTGAAAATCTCTGGAAAACCGCCAAACAATACCATCTCCGCGTATTCCTGGGATGAGTATGGACGTGACGTCGGAAGATATACATTGGCTTTTGCTAGACCGTCTTTCATACTATTTCCCGACCGCCAAAGAGTGAACGAATGATTCCTCGACGCCGTCTATGCCGATAAATTTCTCAACAACCGTGTCCCGTATCCCGCTTACGGCGACGCATTTCAAATTAAGCGCCCCCGCCGCAAGGTACACGTTCTGCCCGATATGCCCGGCTTCAATTAAGATATGGCGGTAGCCGCGCTCGCCGTATTTATTCTGCATGCGCCAAAATACCGCCGTCAGCACCAGAAGCATGCTCGCATTTTTGCAATTCGGCAAAATGAATATCCGGCTCAATTCCTCATCTGTAAATGCGTGATCCAATAAAAAATCGAGTTGATGCGTTTCCGGATCATAGTGATATATGCCGCTTTTTATATTTTTACCCGAGCGCAGGATAAAGGGATAAATTTCTATGGGAAATCTCGCACCTGCCGAGGGGTGGGCGCGCCGCTTTCTATTCTCATCCATCAAAGACGTCTCGCCGCATGAGAATCGCAAAAGATTCGACAACTCACTAATTGACATGGCTTCGGACGAAAAATCGCTTCGGGAGAGTCGTTCTGCAATGGCGCTAAAAATAGGGCGCGAGGACGCGCTGGTATCCTGCGGCAGAACAATTTTCGGCGTTCGCGGATACTTTTTATAGTACGTCGTGTGCCATTCCTGCGGTTCTGTTTTAATAGCCCCCTTCTTGGGGGGCATAGCATCCGGGGAGTTCTTAGAAGCCAGATGAAATAATTTGGAAAATGAGATATCTTCTTCTTTTTTCATTGTTTACTTTGAAACGACGATTATTTCATTCCGCACTGCCACAACAGCTGCAACAACTACCGCCGCCATCTCCACCACCTCCGCCTCCTCCATCACCAACACACCCGCACGAAGCGCCTGCGGCATCACCAGCCGCAGCGGCATCAGAAGCCGCGGCTGCAGCAGCGGCGGCTGAAGCATCGGAAGCATCGGCGGCAGTGGCGGCGGCATCAGCAGCTGCAGCGGCGGCAACGCCTGCCGCGGCAGCCTCTCCAATATCCGCTGAAGTTTCTCCAAGACCAATCGCTCCTACGGCTGGAGATGCCGATGGGGCAGCAGCATCGGCAGCAGCTACGCCTTGTAGCCCCAACGTTACATCTTGAACATCCACTGGATTCACGTCGGGAACAGTTACGGTACCCACCGTTACATCAACGGTTTGATTGGTTGTATCTTCATCGGGCGGATTTAGGTTATGCGGAATATTTTGACGCATAACCCTAAATGCTTCATTGAGTTGAGCTGGAGTCAAATTGGGATTAAGACTTGCCAAGGTCCCCCCTTGGGGCGAGCTGATAGTAAAAGACTGCCCACTGCTAAGGGCGCCAACCTGCCCCCCAAGAACGCCCGCGCCGAAGCTTACATTGCCGATCTGGCCGGGACCGGGAATGCCTCCGATAAACGAACCTCCCATCGCAGCAACAGCGGCTGCCGGGGTCGTGATAGTTGTGATATTGGTATTTACTCCGGAATCAGACGCCATTGTTTCAGCAGCAATTACATTGTTCACAATCGCCTGAAGCTGGTTAGTCAACGCGTTCATGTCTGTCTGTGGATTAATTTCTCCAGCTCGATATCCTTGGTAGGCGATTTGCGTCGCGATATTCTGTTGCATCGAAAGCAACGATGCATTCGCTTGAGACTGATTGAATCCCCCCATAAAAGCTGCTGACACAATACCGATCGGGGCGGGTGCAGGTAAAGCGAGAGCTGCGATTCCGATGCCGGCCGCCACCACGGTTTGCGTCGTAGAAAGATTGGATTGCCCAAAAAGCCCAAATGTCCCAAAAGAAAGCGCCGTATTAAAAGCAGCGCCGAAAATACTGCCTTGACCGGCGCCTAAACCGCTTGCGGGTATGCCGAAAGACGTTACACTTGCTAGCGAACTATCTGATGACGCTACGGCGCCCGCTCCAGATGAAGAAGCATCGCCTCCTCCCCCTGAACCAAAATTCGCTGCCGCCGCATCAGCCAATATTCTCTGATCTAATGAAGAAAGTGCGCCGGCCGCTTCTATCGCTAAAGCCGTAGCTGCCGCCGCGCTTGAAGAATTGGGAGCAACAACATTAGCGATAACCGCGCCGGAAACTGCCGATGCGGCTCCCATAATGCTCCTATTAGCATCGTTACTTGCTACGGCACTGTTAGTTTCTGCCGCGGCGTTTGCAGTCAGGTTAAGAGCCGCATTGCCAGCCGCAATACTCCCCTCCGAGGTAGATAAAGGGATGGCTATAGAATCCCTAAGTATACTAGCCGCTGATGTTATAAGAACTTCCAGTTCGCTGGGGAGAGTCGCATTCGCGGTACTAGTTGAACTGCCCGCTGTCTGACTAAGTACGGCAGCCTGCATGGCAACAACCGCCGCGGGCGCTGTAACAATCGGAGCGGCTGCTAAGGATGTAACGCCCGAAGTTTGCCCCGCGGCATTTACCGCACCAGCAGAAACTACAGCAACCGGCGCAGCCGCCGAAGCGCTTGCGGCAGTTGCTTGCGTTCCTGTTTGCGCTTGTGCCGTTGTTTGAGCTTCTGCTGTTGCCTGCAACTGTGCCGTTGCTTGCGCTTGTGCCAATGGGGCCGCTGTTTGTACTCCGGCGTTTGTTGCCATCGGCGCGCCGGTCGAGGTTTGGTACACTCCGCCGGGATAAAGACTTTGAGCGCCTCTCGGAAGTTCAGCGGCAGCGATTTGGCTGACGGTAGTGGTCGCGTCGCGCGCAACATCCAGAAGATCGACAACGGCGTCAATCGTCTGGGTTTGGGAAGAGGCGGCAGCAATCCTGATTGAGAGCTTTTTGGCCTCGGCGGCGTAAGACTTAAGATGTTTCGTATCTTCCCCTGATACTTTCGCGGCCTTTTGGTTTTGGGCGTACTGATTAACCGATACCGCAAGCTGGCCCAGCGATACGGAGAGCGCGTCAATCTGCGGCTGGATTTTATTCTTTAAAACTTGGGTGTTTTTGATTGTCCCGCCGGCTTCTTGAGTTCCCGCTCCAGCTTCAGTTTTTGATTTCGCAGTCTTCGATTCTTCCGAAACCTGCGGAGCTTCTTGGATTTTGACTACCCGCATCGAAGGCGTTACGTCTTTCACCGATACGCCGGGACGGGCGCCTGACTCGCGGTGCAGTTCCACGTCGGGGAGCATAAACTCCTGCCCCGGATAGATAAGGTCAGCCTCGGCGATCTTGGCATGATTAAGCCGCCAGATATCAATCCAGCGCTGGCCGCTGCCGTAGGCCTCTTTGGCGATACCCCAGAGCGAGTCGCCTTTAACCACTGTATGCGTTCTTGAGGCGATAGCCTCGGGAGCGGCTATGACCTCACTTTCTGCTGCCCGTATCGGCTGGGGGGTTGTGGCGGCAACCGCCTCCTTCAGGCGGACGCGGTAGTAAAGAGGCCTGATGAATTGCGGGAGTTGTGTTACTCCGATAGCTCGCGCGCCGCCGAAGATTGTCAGAACGTTAAAAAATCCCAGAAGGATGCGGCGCCACAGCGGCTGCGTGGTCTTGAGCTCGGCTTCTTTCCAATGAGGGCG
>CAYRYI010000009.1:8269-9725 GCA_964428455.1 uncultured Candidatus Saccharibacteria bacterium | reverse complement strand
TAGCTTAAGTATAGCCCGAAGGGTGGCGAGGGCAAAATCGCGGCGCATATCATGGAACATCCGGTCGGCGGTGCGCGCAAACTCGATGTAAGGGTCGCGCCCGGCGGCGGAGGTCATAGAAATCCAGTCCATAAGCCAATGAGCGCTTTCCAGATACCTCTCCCAGCGCGAGTCAATTACGCGAATAATCGCCTTTTTGGCCTCCTCGTACAACTGTGGATAGTTGGACCGGGAGCGGCGCGGCTCGAGCGATCTATGCCAGAAAAGAAAGCTGGAAAGTTTTTTCTGCAGATCAGCGTCCAACGAATTCCAATACAGAATTTTTTTAAGATCGCCCGGCCGCACCGCCGAATGCTCTTCTACGATAAGAATGCGGCGAATCGCATCCGCAATGAATTTAAAAAAATCGTCCGTCTCCAGAATCCGCTGGCGCAGCCGATAGGTTGCCTCGCGGTGCGCGTCAACCACGAGATCGAACCGCGCCAAAGACGAACGCATCTCTCCGTTAATCTTCTCCGCTTCGTCTTGGGCGTACAAAACCCCAGCTTGCAGAATTTCATCGCTCATCCCTTCGGCCGGCCAAGGCATCTTCTCGGCCCGGTCCCAAAAATCGTCGTCGCCGTAGGCCTGAAAAAGCTCATCTTCCAGCGACGCGGCAATAATCGTCTCTCCCATCTGTCCCTGCCTGCCGGCCCGGCCGCGCAGTTGCTCGTCCACCCGACGCGAGAGATTGTGTTGAAGTCCCAAGACGCGAAGCCCGTTCTCGTAGCGAAGCGTCTCGTCAATCACGATGTCGGCGCCCCTCCCCGCCATGTTTGTCGCCACGGTAATCATACCGGGCCTGCCGGCGGCCTGAATTATCGCCGACTCCTCTTCGCCGACTTCAGCGTGAAGCAGTTGGTGCGAAATGCCCTCGCGCTCCAGCAAATCGCTTGCCTGTTTGGCTGCTGCGATGGATCGCCCGACGATAAGGAGCGGCGCGCCCTGGGCTTTGGCGCGAAGTGATTCCCAAACTACGCGATCGAATTTTTCTTTCTCGGTGCGGAAAAAAATCGTGGGCTTGTCTTTGCGGAGCACCCCGCGGTGCGGCAAAAGCCGAGCGACCCGAAGCCCATATAAATTATAAAACTCCTCTCTGGCGGCAAAGGCCGTGCCTGTCATGCCGGAAACTTTTTTAAACCGCTGGAAAAAATTGCGATAGGTAATTGAGGCAATGATGGAATGATCCTTCGAGGGAGGAATGCCGGCTTTGGCCTCAACCGCGCGCTGGAGCCCTTCTAAAAGCACCCGGTCCGGCATAGCGTGCCCCGTAAACTCATTTATCAGAACTACCTTGTCGCCGCGAATGATGTAATCCTGTTCGGGCTTTAAAAATACCGAGGCGTAGAGCGCGTACCACAGGGCGTCCATTTCATCTATATCCCGCTCTTTAAAAAAATCACGGCCCAGCAAATGC
>CAYRYI010000009.1:5142-8169 GCA_964428455.1 uncultured Candidatus Saccharibacteria bacterium | reverse complement strand
TCAAGGTGATCCCGAAGATAGTCAAATCCCAACTCCTGATTCGCAACATAGGTAACATCTTTCTGATACTCGGCTCTCCTTTCGGGTCTTGGCGTCGTCGATATGACCAGCCCAACCGAGGCCCCCAGGAAACCGAACACCAGCCCCATCCAGCGCTGATCGCGCGTGGCGAGATAATCGTTGGTGGTGGCGATATCTGTGTGATGCCCCAGCAAGAATTGCCAATAGGCGGCGAGTGTTGCCACTACGGTCTTCCCCTCGCCCGCGTGCATCTCTATGATATTCCCGTGAACCATCAAGAGAGCCCCTATAATCTGGGTGGAATTCGGCGCGAACCCAAGCACGCGCTCTACCGCCAGCCCGCCAATTGCAAGAGCCCTTGGCTGCAATTTAACGGCATCCGCCGGGGAAGCTCGCAGACGTTCCCTCAAGCGACGGCTCTCCTCGGCGATCGCCTCCGGCACAAGATGGCCGAAGCTCCGCGCATATTCCTTCGCCGCGTCCGCGATCTTTTGCAGTCGCTTAATTTCCCTCGCTTGCGTTCGAGAGTCAATCCAGTCGTCAAGTTTAAGAAGAAGCTTTAGCATGCAAAAGTCTTATGTTTCCATTATAGCAATAAATTATCCGCACGCCGCATCTGGAAAAGCAGCAAAAAACATTCCAATATTCTTGAGAATATTGGAATGTTTTTTACGTCTTATAAGCAGGTCGGGCTTAATCTTCAAAGCCGATTCACGTAAATCACCAGCGCCGAGCCCAGCATGATCAGAATTCCACCGATAACGGTAAGATAATGGATGGGTTGGCGCAAAATATAGAAAGCAAATATAACGACAAAAAGCGGGAAAGTAATTTCTATCATGGAGGCAACAGTCGCGCCGATCTGCTGCACCGAACTTAAAATAAAAAAATTTCCTAAAAATGTTGCGAGCATCAGCAAGATAAACGGCACAGTAAGAACCACTTGGTAATCCAAGCGAGAGAACCGCGAATCCGGATTTTCTGAATAAAGCGCAATGGGCAAAGCGACTAAGAACATAAATATGGACTCAAAAATCAAAAATTTCGCCACAGAAAATTCGGTTAGCACTTTTTGCTCCAAGACATACACCAAGCCCCATGAGATTGCGGCACTAATTGAGAGCAAGACTCCGTAAAACATTAAGAAGTGAGGGTTAAATATTCAGATTTTCCACCGCTTTAGCGTGCGCCCGCCAAAACGGGCGGGCAAGCGGATCTACTTTAAGCTTACGAGAAAATAAAAAACCTTGTTTAAATATCCAGGTTCTTAACAGTTTTCGCATGCGTCTGGATAAACTTTTTTCTTGGCGCGACTTCATCCCCCATCAGAATATCGAAGATGCGGTTTGCCGCTTCGGCATCGGCAACCATCACTCGCTGCATCACGCGATTTTCCGGATTCATAGTGGTTTCCCATAACTGATCCGGGTTCATCTCGCCAAGGCCCTTGTAGCGCTGGATATTAATACCCTTTTGTTTTCCTTCGCCTTCTGTTGCGGCATCAACTTCCTCGCCAGCATCCTCGCCAGCATCCTCGCTTTCGTCTCCAAGTTTTCCGCCTTCATCTTTCGCCTTTCGTCTTTCGTCTTTTAACTTCTCGTTTTTGTCTTTCAGTTTTTGGGTCTTGGTTTTCTGGAATTCCGAAACAATTTCCTCCCGATCCGCTTCGTTATAAGCATAGTGCGCTTCTTTCCCCATCTGAATGCGGTAAAGCGGAGGCTGGGCGATATAAAGATACCCCAACTCGATCAAACGCGGAAAATATCGGTAGAAAAGCGTCAGAAGCAGTGTCCGAATATGCGCCCCGTCCACATCCGCATCCGTCATTATCATAATCCGGTGATACCGCACCTTGGTTTCGTCAAAGTCGTCACCAATAGCGGACCCCAGAGCAATAATTAGCGCGCGGATTTCTTTTGATTGGAGCATTTTGTCGAGCCGCGATTTTTCGACGTTAAGAATCTTGCCGCGAAGCGGCAGAATAGCCTGGAATTTCCTGTCGCGTCCTTGCTTGGCAGAGCCGCCGGCTGAATCTCCCTCGACAATATATAGTTCCGATTCCTCGGGATTTTTCGAACTGCAATCAGCAAGTTTCCCCGGCAGCATCAAGCCCTCAAGCGCGCCTTTGCGCAAAACCGTTTCGCGCGCGGCTTTAGCGGCTAGTCTTGCTTTTGAGGCAAGCAGGGCCTTCCGATAATCTCGCGCGCTTCATCGGGATTTTTTTCCAGAAACTCATCAAGTGTTTCGCCGACGACCAATTCCACCGCGGTTCTCGCTTCCGGCGTTCCGAGTTTGGCCTTAGTCTGCCCCTCGAACTGCGGCTCGGGAAGCTTAATCGAGATGACTGCCGTCAGCCCCTCCCTAACGTCATCACCCGTCAGATTTTCATCGTCTTTTTTGAAATACTCGTTTTTCTTGGCGTAACTGTTGAGACTCCTGGTGAGCGCCGTGCGAAAGCCCGTCAAATGCATACCGCCCTCTCCCGTATAAATGTTGTTGGCGAACGAGAGTTCATTAGCCGACATATCATCGGTATATTGGAACGCGACTTCAACCTGGATTTTCTTGCCGCCGTTGACCTCGATTTCTTTATTAGCGTAAAAAATTGTTTCGTGCTTCGGCGTTTCGCCGGCGTTCAAGAAACGCACGTAGGAAACTATGCCGCCCTCGAAATAAAACGAATGCGAGAGCGCAAGCGATGAACCGTCCTTGGCCGCACCGCCCTGCCTTTCGTCGCGAATAACAATCTGAAGCCCCTTGGTCAGGTAGGCCTGTCGGCGCATATGGTCAAGAATCGTAGGAAGACTAAACTCCGGCATCCTGCCCCCGCCCGCCGGCTGGAATATTTCAGGATCGGGTTCAAACGAAACCGTTGTCCCGGTGGCGCCGCACTTCCCGATCTTTTTCACCGCGCTCTGCGCCTTGCCGCGCTTGTACTCCTGCGCCCACAAAACTCCTTCGCGGCAAACCTCGGCGCGAAGCCACGAAGACAGCGCGTTCACCACC
>CAYRYI010000009.1:0-5132 GCA_964428455.1 uncultured Candidatus Saccharibacteria bacterium | reverse complement strand
TATTCTTGGGTCCAGACATAACCGTCCCGACAAACTTCAGCTTTGAGCCACGCTGAAAGCGCGTTAACCACCGAGACGCCGACGCCGTGAAGTCCGCCGGAAACTTTATACGACTCGCCGCCAAACTTGCCGCCGGCATGGAGCGTGGTCATGACGGTTTCGAGCGCCGATTTTCCCGTCTGCTTATGCCGTTCCACCGGAATCCCGCGCCCGTCGTCTTTTACGGATACGCGATTATCGAGAAGCAGCGAGATTTCAATTTTCTTGGCGAACCCCGCCATCGCCTCATCAATTGAATTATCGGCAACTTCCCATATCAAGTGATGCAAACCATCGGCGCCGGTTGTGCCGATATACATTCCCGGGCGCTTGCGCACCGGTTCCAGCCCCTCGAGTACATAAATATCCTTGGCCGAATATGAGTTGCCATTGGAAACTGCGACGCCCTTTTTGCTTTCTTTCTTTGCCATAACAAACCTGTTCTAAACGCAATGCCGTCTCGGATTTTACCGGACGGACACGCAAATTCTCATAGTATCTAAGCCACTTCTTGTGTATTTAGTACACCTTAATTTTAGCAAATTCTACCATCCACAGCAAGTAGAAAAAATCATCATAGTCTCATACTAAGTTTGACATAAAACCATAAAAGGTATACAGTCGGAGCATTGCTTTTAGTAGCAGAATCGGCTCTTTCCCACGCCCACGAGACCCTCAACTCATCACACGAAAGGAGTAGGCCATGTCCACGACCGAGCAGATTACCGTGACGTACGAGCAGTACCGTAGCCTGCAGCAGCCGGTCACGTTGCCGTCGTCCGAGGAGCTCTTTGAGTTCCAGCGGGCGGTGCTGGCAGACAAGGGACTCGCGCGACCCGAGATGTTCGATCAGTTCGCGACGCGTCTCCCCTCCGGCCTCTTCCTCCTCGTCCCGTCCCAGCCCGACCCCGCCTCGTCCCTCAACTGGAACGACCTGATGGCGCGGGTGGAGCTTGGCGGCAAGACCGGCAAGAACTACCTCGACCCCAAGTACCTGGAGGATGGGATCGAGGCACCGAAGGTGCCCACGATGCTCGTCTCCGTGATGGATGGGTATGACCGGCTCAAGGTGAAGCCGGCCGACTCGCGCAAAAACATCGCGCGCGAGGGCCGCCACGCCTACACCACGTGGCGCGGGTATATCCACATCGTCCTCTTCCCCGAAGTGCTCACGCATCACGGAATGGACATCGTCGGCTCGAGCTGCGGCTTGAACTTCGCCCCGGGCTTCTGCCTCGACGACAAGCTGCCGACGCTCAACTACTACTGGGGGCACGACGCCCTTCCGAGGTGGGGTGCGCCGTCCTGCGGGAGCGTGGGGGCCTAGGACCTCGGACGCTCGGGGCATTTGGAGTCCACAAGGCGATTCACCATCAGCACGCAACGCTGATTGGTGAATCGCCTTTTTCAAAATGATTTCTTATCGCACCCCCCAGCCCTTCGCCTGCACTGCCTTCATGATTTTATCAAACTCGCGGTTGACTTCGGCATCCGTCAGCGTTCGCTCATCGGATTGAAATATGAGATGAAAGGCAAGGCTCTTTTTGCCTTTGGCCAATCCCCCGCCTTCGTAATAATCAAAAAGATCCGTGTCCGCCAGGAACTTGGGCGCCGCGCTCCATAAAACATTCTCCACTTCTTGGATGCGCGCCTCTTCGGGGACTATGAGCGCGATGTCGCGCACCACCGCCGGGAATTTGGCGATGGGGCGAAACTCTTTTTCGGCCTCAATCGCGCCCAACAGCGTCTCGACATTGAATTCGGCCATGACAATCCGCGCTTTGGATTTCAGCGCTTCTTGAATCGAGTGCGAAAGTTCTCCAATGATGCCTAAACTCTTATCGCCGAGTTTAATCGAGGCCGCGCGGTAGGGATGAGCCCATTTCATGTTTTCCGTCAAGGCATCGTCATACCAATAATCGCTAACGCCAAACGATTCCATGAGACTGTCCAGTGTCCCCTTAAGCGCGTAAAATTCTTCGCGCCCGTCTTTGCCTCGTTCCGCAAGCCCGAGAAACAAGCTTCGCCATTCCTTCGGGCCTTTAGACGTTTTCAAGAACCCGCGACTGACGCCAAAAATCTTGACTCGGTCGAAGTTCCGCAAATTCTCGGCGATCGAGCGAAGATACTGCAATGCCGGCAGATGAATCAAGAAAGATGTTTCTGGGCTTGTCGGATTTTGCAGTTCGTAAAGCCCTGCGGTTCTAATGCCGAAAAGCGCCAAGGCTTTTTCGCCGATGAACGACGAGAGATGCGATTCGGTAAACCCGAATCCAACCAACCGATCTTTTATCGCGTCTTCAAATATTTGCCGCTCGCTCTTTTTGGGCACGCCGCCGCGAAGCACCGGCATTGAGGGAGCGATCTGCCCGTAGCCTGTAATCCTGCCGACCTCTTCAACCAAATCTTCCTCAATGGAAAGATCGCGGCGATACGGCGGCGGAATCACCTGAAAAATTTCCTTGCCGCGTTTTTTCACCGCGCACCCAAGCCGTTTCAAAATTGCCATCGCGCTCGCTGGCGAGATTTTTATTCCAAGCAGGGCGGAGGCGCGCAAAACAGAGAAAGGGATTGCCGCGGGCGATTGTTTTTGGGGGTAGGCATCCACAATGCCTTTAAAGATGGTGGCGCCAGCCAGCTTTTGCAAAAGCTCTGCGGCCCGGTCAAGCGCGTCAATCGTCAGTTCGGGACTGATGCCGTGCAGAAACCTCACCGAGGCATCGGTGCGTAAGCCAATGCGCCGGGATGTCCGGCGGATGAAAACTCGATTGAAATTTGCCGATTCCAAAACGATCCGCGTTGTTCCGGCATGAATTTCCGACCCCTTGCCGCCCTTGATCCCGGCGAGCGCGATGGCACCCTTGGCGTCCGCGATCACGATATCGGACGGCTCGAGCTTTATTTTTTGCGAATCATCGCCTAGCGTCTCAAGAACTTCTCCCTTTTTCGCGGCGCGCACGATAATCTCCTTGCTATTTTTCGTGCCTCCGCGCAACCGATCATAATCAAAGGCGTGCAGGGGTTGTCCGGTTTCAAGCATCGCGTAGTTGGTAACATCCACCACAACATTTATGGGACGAAGACCGCAAACTTTTAGCCTGGACTGCATCCAGGCGGGCGACGCGCCGATTTTTACATTCGAAAGAACTCTCGCGCTGTAGCGCGCGGAAGCGTTTTTTGTTTTAATGCTCACTTTAACCAAATCTTTGGCGGCAGTTTTGGCATCTTCGCGAAAAATCGGGAGCGGCATTCTAAGTTCTTCTCCGTTAATTACCGCGAGCTCCCGCGCCACGCCGATATGCCCCGATGCGTCGGCAATGCGGTTCGGCAAAATGGCTATATCGAGTTTCGCGTCATCCACTATTTTTTCAACCGACTCCACTTGGAAAGCATGGAACGTAAGAAGCTCCGCCGCTTTTTCGGGCGATTTAATTTTGGGATACAGCGATTTAAGCCAGTTGTAGGAGAATTTCATGCTTGTTTTTTCTCTCGCATCTCACGCCGTATGATCGGGAGTGTGGCGCGATTGTTTAAAAGCGAAATCATGCTGGACAGGGTTAATCGAGAAGATTCTTCTGATGTCATTCCCGCACCTCCGGCGATTTTTTTAATTTCCGAACTGGCCCGCGCGCTAAACCTTCCGAGCTCTTCTCTAGTAATCGTCCCGTTCTTAATTTTATCCCAAATCTCCACCATCGCTTTCTTGTCTTCTTCGGTGATTAAGTCAAAGTTCGGGGTCTCCTTAGAATGCCCGGTAGGGCTAACTGTTTTGGGATCTAATTCGGTTTCCGCAATATTTTGCATCTCTTTCTCGAAGCGCGAAAAACGCTCTCCGAAATTATCGGAATCCGATTCTTCGTGATTTTCTTTATGCTCGTTTCCTGGCTTTTCTTCCATAATTAGAACTGGTCTAAAAACCTTAAGTCCCCCGAGCGCATCAAGCGAATATCGGGAATCTTGTATTTCATCATGGCGATCCGGTCAAGTCCCATGCCGAAGGCAAATCCCTGCACTCCGCCAGCCAGCGGACTCGGATTATAGCCGACCGCCTTAAAAACATTTGGGTGCACCATCCCCGCTCCCATCATCTCAAGCCAGCCGGATTGGCCGCAGATCGAGCATCCTTTTCCTTTGCATTGCGCGCAGGAAATATCCACCTCGAACCCCGGCTCGACGAAGGGAAAATACGACGGGCGCAATCGTATGGACACGACTCTTCTGAAAAGTTCGGAAAAAAACCGCTCAATTACCGCCTTAAAATTGGCGGCGCTCACGTCTTTATCCACCATTAAGCCCTCAATCTGCCAAAATTCGATGTCATGCGAGGCGTCTGTCGCTTCATAACGATAAACAATCCCGGGAGAAATAATCCGAATTGGCGGCTCGTGTGTTTCCATGTAGCGAATCTGCACCGGACTTGTATGAGTACGCAACAATAACCGTTCATTATTTTTTAATTTTGTCCGCCGGCCGGCGGATTGAATTTTTATTTCATTTTGGCGAAGCCAAAATGTGTCCCACATATCCCGCGCCGGATGATCGGCTGGGATATTCAGCGCATCGAAGTTGTAATGCTCGGTCTCGATTTCCGGCCCCTCGGCAACCGTAAACCCCATGCGAAGAAAAATATCCTCAACCTCGCGAAGCACCCTCGTAATCGGATGCAAATGCCCGCGCGGCAGGGGGATCCCTGGGCGCGTTACATCCAGCCGCTCTTTTGAAAATCGCGGATGTTTTTCATCGGCTTTTGAATTTTCCAGCGCTTCCCCGATTTTCGATTCGAGCGCTGCGCGAAAGGCGTTCGCCTCGGCGCCCAGCGTCCGGCGCTCCGCGTCCGGCAGGTTTTTTAGCCCGCGCAAAATCAAATTAAGCGCGCCTTTGCGCCCCAAGTACTTAAGCCGCAGCATCTCGACATCCTCGGCTGTTTTCGCGCTCTCTAACGTCTCAAGAGCGCTCTTTTTAATCCGCTCAAATTCGTTTCTCACATTAGTCATTCTAGCTTATCGGAAACTCTCCCGACAAACAACCGCAGCCCCGCTGACAAAACCGACATGCAAGACGCAAACCACTTGCTATTATAATACGCTATAGCG
>CAYRYI010000008.1:0-16043 GCA_964428455.1 uncultured Candidatus Saccharibacteria bacterium | reverse complement strand
CGATATTGCGGATTTCCATACTATGAGTACAGCTATGCAAGAAAAATAGGCCTCCTAGGCCAAAAGACACTGTAATTATAAAAGATTGGAAGCACAAAGTAAAGCCGCCAACAGACTTAGATTGCCCCCCGTAATGGTTCAGTAGCTTCGCATCACAGAGAGCGCGGCATCACTGCACCATACACATATCATCCACTATAGTGGGTAAGATGTGTATTCACCCTGTATGCATTCACGGGGGCTGGGACTCTAGCCGCGGCCGCTAACGGATACCGAGGAAACTCCCATACTCTGCGACAATTGCTCGGCCTCTTTAATCATCGCGCCGAGACCGACGCTGATCCCGTCAATCCAGAAATTTTCATCAGTGGGATCAAGATCAAAAGGTTTTAACAACTCAACAACATTCTTAGTCATCCCTGACTTCAATAAATCGAGATACAGCGACTCGAATCTATCCCCGAAGTCGGACCGTTTGGCGTAAATGCTTTGGGTTAGAAGCTCCCCAAAAGCATAGCCGTACACATAGAATGGCCGGTGAAAATGCCCGATATAAGCCCAGAGATGTTCCGCGTTCTCGTAAGTAAAAACCTCGCCGTCTTCGCCGTAAAATAACTTTAAAGTTTCCAGCCAGGTTGCGTTCAGCTCCTCAACGGAGAGTTTTTTGGGTTCATGCCAATGGCCGTAAGACGAATCCATCCCATGAATCCGCCGCTCAAAATTAGAAAAACCAATCTGCCGAATCGCAGTATTCATAACGTCATCAATTTTCCCCATTAGGAGGGCAAGCTGGGATTTAATGTCTCCTTCCTCGGAGAGCCGCCTTTTTAAGAAATTGAAAGTCGTCAATTCGCCGAAAACGGAGGCAGTTTCGCAATATGCGATGGGGGCATGAGACATCAGTACTCCTTGTTCTTTGCCCGCGAGCAAACCATGAACGCCGTGACCCAGCTCGTGCGCCAGCGTCATCACGTCGCGATTCGAGCCAAGATAGTTTAAAAACGTGAAAGACATTGGCGTCTGGCCCGGTAAAACGGCGGAATGGTTAAAAGCGCCGCTCATTTTCCCTTTCACGGCCGGGGCGTCAATTCGCTTTGCGGCGACGGATTCCCGAATGAGATTTGCCAGCGTTGGGCTGAAGCTTTCGTATGCATCAAGAACAATCATCGTCGCTTCATCAAAAGGAATGACGGCTGTATCAGAAAACGGCATTGGCGCATTACGATCGCTCCACTTAAGGGTTTTTAGGCCTAAATGAGCGGCTTTAAGCCGGTAATACCTCTGCGACAACGGCCCCGCCGCCCTCTCAACGGCTTCATGGAGAGCGTCAACCACCATATCCGGCACGCGATTAGATTTATTGCGATGAGTCATGGGATTATCGTAAGAACGTTCTTTGGCCTCAACTGCATTAGAACCGGCAACCATGTAGAGATTCTGGGCGGAGTATTTCGCGAACGTGCCGCCCAATCCGGCATTGATAGTTAGCATCGCATCGGAGCGCTCGCTTGCGTCTTTAGATGCCGTAAGCAGATGAAGCATTTCGGTCAATGTTTTCTTCTCGCCGCGGAATTCAAATCTTAAGTCAGCTTCAAGCTCGTCAAAAAATTCATCCCAAGCGCCGGGACCAAAGGGCGATCTTTTGGTAAGAGCGGACTCCACCGGTTCGCTTAATATGTGCGGCTTGAAGATGCGCACGTATTCAATCCACGGGCGGTGTTTTTCGACGATAGCGTCGCTGGCATACAATTTTTCCAGCGCATCATCTTCCAAGCCGACAAGTTCGATTCTAAAGAATGTTAAATATTCCCCTTCCGCTTGACTTAAAATACGATCCGTATCGGCTATCTTGGCTTTGACTGCAGCATCGGCGACATTCGTACTTTGCTTCAGATGCAAATACAGCGCCACCTTATTTTCCAGCATTGCAATTTCCGAATAATCTGCAAGAGCTTTCGCGAGTGTCTCCGAAAGTCTGCCTCGGTGAGTAGTATAGAAATCCTTGGATTTTGCCACTAGCGCCTCAATATCCGCGTCCATTTGCGGATCATCCAGCCCGGAATACACGACACCGAGGTCCCATCTCACCTTTTTTGCGCCCGTTTTTTGATTGGTCATATTTTTCGTTGCTATGGGGAGTTTATTGATAACATCCCGAACGCTGTCTTAGCTGGACATGCGGCAGAACCTTATTGCCTGCCACTATTACGCCATCAACCCCGCACCGGCTTCTCGCAAATCAGCACCATGTTGGTTACCGGGTAATCAAGCGGATCGAGCTTGTCTCCATTTTTCACAAAAAGATCGGTTTTGCCTTTGAAACGGTTCTCAATGATCCATGGATTGGCGTACACGCGAGATGATTTTGCCGGCTCGTTCGGATTCTCAATAATCCGGAACCCAACGGCCACCGCGAACTTCTTCCACTCGCTAAAACTCATAAAAGCAAACTCCTCGTTCAGCTCGCTGTGCCAGTTGTCCAAGTAATCCTTCCGGGTCATAAATTCGACGGCATCCTTCAAGCGCAGCACAAAATACGGAATACCGTCTAACACTTCCTCCCAGTACCGAATTTTAGTTTCTTCTCCGCGTCTGCCGGATTTTCTCATATCCGCCAGGAAATCTTCCGCGAATCTTTTGAAACGCGCGTACGTAGAAAACCGCTTGAGATGATCAGCAAGTTCCGTTGTTGCCGATAAATCTTTGAAAACATCATCATTCAATCCGTCATCGCGACTGGCTCGCAGCCGTACTTCTTGCGCTTTATTTTCCGGACCAACAACATCCCTCACAATCAAGCGCCCGCCGGGACGAAGCTGCTTGAATTTTTTTTCGAAATAACCGCGCAAGCTCTCCGCCCCATTACCATACGACCAAATTTCGTGGGTGGTTGAATTGCAAATTGCCGAATCAATCGAGTTGTCCTCGAAAATCGGGTCGAGTAAATTCCGCTGATGGAAATGCACGAAGGTGCCGCCGAACTCCCCCGCCCGCTGCCGCTCCAGACACCGCGCCATGAACTCGCTCGTAATTTCAATGCCGATGATATCCGAGTCGGGGAAATCTATTGCGAGCAAAACCATCAGCGCCCCGTCGGCACAACCCTCATCCACGATTTTACCGGGGACAATCGCTTCCTTGATGTCGCGGTACTTCAGCTCAAGAAGCGTGGAGTGTCCCATCTCCAGAGCGTAGGTCGAGTAATTGCGCTCCTGCGTGAGACCGCCCGATTCGGTCAAAAGCGGGTCGCGCCAAATTCTTTCGACAGTCGCCGGAATATCTGGATAATCCCGCCAAAGCTCGACTGAAGCCTTCGCGACGTTTTGTTGAAATTCCTGATTGTCTTCCAATGACACGCCCTTCTCAAACGCCGCACGGATTATCTCAATTGGCGGCTTAGCGCTATACTTTTTACTTTCGTAATTATATTCAGCGGGTAACACCGCAAATCCATGTTTTTGATACACCTCAACAAGCGCCGGGGTTGAACAAAGCACGATCGTATTCTGGGGAGATAAATCAAGCTGATCATGCGTCCCCTCGCGAATCTCTTTCAAAAGCAACTCAACGTACCGGTCAGTCGGCGGATAATGCGGAACGCCGATGATGCGATAGCGAGTGCCGAGTGATTCCTTATATTGGTGAGCGAACCGGTCAAGCCCGATTGCCCGCGCCCAAAACGGAACGGGGTTATACCGCGAGTTCGATTGGTTAGCCGACGTGACGGCAAAGATAATTTCACTGATTTTATCGTTCACGGTCATTTGCGGCGTCCCTAAAAAATCCATCTTTTTTATAGGCAACGGAAGCGTCTCCCATAAATAACGCTCCTGGAAAACAGTATTGAGAAGATGCCGGCCGGGAAATAGTAAATACGCCATAACCTAAAATTTACTCCAACCCCGCATAAAAAAGAAGAAGCCCCGCGCCCGACCCGCCAACTGGCGAGATTCGGACGCGGGGAGTTTGACCGAGCTACTGCACCACCGCGATAGGGGCCTCCTGCAGCCAGAGTTCGTGCATATAGCCGTATAGCCCCTCACTCACCGAGACCTTGTAAGGCGTCGGGTTCAGCCGGCGCAAATGGTCGTCGCGGGTAAGAGCGAGACTGCTCTTTACGCGGCCGCGTACGTCCGCGCGCGGCGGCAGAGACTGGACGAGCCTCCCGTCCCAGACCAGCTCGTGAAGCGGCACGACCCCCGAAGGAATCATGCGCACACGCTTTGTCTCGTGGAACGGATCACGGCAGATTATTGGCTCCCCGACTGCCGGCGGAGTTTCCCCCGCCTCCAGCATGAGATCCAAAAAAGCCTTGCCGTCGGCGCGAATCAGCCGATAGACCTCCTTTCTGCCAGGAATCGTGACCTTATCGGCATCGTTGGAGAGCTTGATCTTGGACTTGCCGTTGAGAGCCACCAGCTTGTAAACACCGCCGAAAGCCGGTTGGCCCTCGCATGTTACGAGGTGAGTGCCGATGCCGAAGACATTGATCTCGTGCCCCTCGGCACGGAGCGCCCAGAGAGTCTCTTCGTTGATGTCGTTGGAAGCGCCGATGGCAAGCCGGGAGAGTACCGCGCTCTGACCGAAATAGATCTCGTTGGCACGGCGGAAGAGCTTACGCGCTTCCTGTGACAGGTAAGCGAGGTCGCCCGAGTCAATGCGGATGCCAAGCGGCTTGTAGCCGAACTTGACGAGGGTCGCCGCAACAGAAAGAAAGTTGGGGACTCCCGACTTCAGCGTGTCGTAGGTGTCCACGAGCGCGAGAAACGCATGGGGGAAAGCCATGGCGTAGTTGATGAACGCGGCCAGTTCTCCGTCATTGGTCTCGGCATAACCCAGCCTCCCGCGGACGCGGAGCACTTCACCGGCAAAGTCCCAGATTTCACCGGAGCCACAATCCGCGAGCTTCAGCTCCTTCAGATCCTCCAGCCCCGAGAATGATGAAACGTATGAGTGAGCCATCGTGCCCCGTGGCGGAATGCCAAGGAGCCGCGCGGCTTCGACGTTGGATGTCCCGTCAAACCCTCCAAGCCAGGCGTAATGCGAAGCCCGCATGCCGTCTTGGGCTCTCCGCAGACCGAACTCGAGGAGCAACTTGTCCTCGCCCGCCGCCAGCCGGTAACGCACGGCGTTGGTTGTCATAAGCGAGGGATAGTTGAGCGCCGCCAGAAGCGGCGTTTCCAGCATCTGGACGATGGCCAGCGGCCCCTCCACGCGAACAACGGGAGTGCGCGGGAAAACGACAGTCCCCTCGCGCATGGCATAGATTTTCATCCGTGAGAAGTTAACGCCGAGAAGCCACGAAAAGAACTCCGGCTCGGCGTTCGCGAGAGGACCGGCCTTCAGATACTCCACGTCATCGCGAGTAAAAGCAAAGTGCAAGACGTAGTCCAGGAGATCCGCGAGCCCCGCAAAAACCGCGAACTCGCCGCCGAAAGGGCACTTGCGGAAGAAGTAGTCAAAGACTGCTTCCTCCTCGTGCCGGCCCGCCTTCCAGTAGGCATAAGCCATGGTCAGCTGATAGAGATCATTCTCCAGAACGCCCGGCCGCGCCTTAGAAGTGGGCATGGTGGCCTCCGTTAGAGGTTGGATGTTTGAACAGCCCTCGGTTGCAAGTGATGTATAGGCGATGTAAAAGAGCGCTTGCCTCAAAATTGAAATTTGAGACAAGAGAGCTGAAAACTAAAATCCTTTTAATTTGCAGGTCTCTGGGATAAACCCCGTTACACCCCGCCCTAAAGGGCAGGGCTTTCCTATGGATTCAAATTTAATCTGCCATTCATCCCCAGCCTAAAGGCTAGGGCTTTCTGGGTGTAACGGTGTAAATGGCGGGGAGACAGGCGTAGAACTTCAGGCGCCTGTCTCCACGTCACAAATTCTGGATCATTGCGAAGGAAACTGCAGCAGCGCGAGCTTCCGCGCAAGATCGTGATCGGGTGTAAACAGGAGCTCAACCTTGGCAGTCTTCGACGATCGGATACGCATCTCGACGACTTCGCCGAGACTGGCCGAATCCGCAACGCCGTAGATCTTCCGCCAGCGGCCGGAGTCCTTGGTGCGAAAAACAACCTCGGATCCGAGCGGCAAGTTGGCGCCGTGCTTCCAGCTTCTCGGCTCGGCGACATTTGAGCCAACCACGATGAGCACTTCCGTTCCGATGGGAACCGGATGTGCGCCCATGGCTGTGGCATAGGCCGTCGAGCCGGCTGCTGTCGAGACAAGAACTCCGTCGGCGACGAGCTTCGGGATCCGAACCTCGCCGTCCACTTCGACTTCAAACCAACCGGCGCGGGGCGTTCTCGCTCGCACGTGGGCGTCATTGAACGCGAACGTGCGCCGCTTCGCCCCGTTCGGCTTCGTCACTTCCACTTCTAGAAGCGGGGAGACGCGACGGATGAAGGGTCCCGTGAAAAATTCCGGCGTTACGTTTGCGACGGTACTCATCAGGAATCCGCGATGGCCGAGATTGACCCCCACGAAAGGGATCTTCCTCCGCCAGTATCTACGGATCGCCCGGAGCATTGTTCCGTCGCCGCCGAAAACCGCAATGAGATCGGGGCGCTTGGATTCGAGATGTGCGAAGCGCTTGGCGAGCGACTTGGCGTCCGAATTCCATGGATCCGCCACGACGAGAAGCTTGGGCGACTTTTTCTCTCGAGTCTGCATGGCGATTCCCCTCCCACGTATGGATTTTCGAATGAACCGCTTGTTTCGTTCTATTCATCGAAACAAGAGAGCTGAAACCGACATACTCCGTTTCAATTCTCTTGAGATGAATCCCGTTACCGCGGCCTTATAGCCGCGGCCCCTATCGAAACCCTTCGGGGGCAGAATCCGTTCCTCCACGGGCTTACACTCGTGATCTCCTGGCGGTAACGGGATGAATTCCGCACTAGGTCATTAATTAGTGGCACGATATTCTGCGTTTGGCAATGGTCATGCCCCCGCTCGGGCATACAGAGATCGGCGTGAAATGAAACTCATTAAGGAGAATAAATTTGCGGATGAACGAGTGCGAGAACTTCTCGCACTCGTTCATCCCGGTTGAAGGAACTGACTCGCTAGCTCGCGAAGCCCCCGCCCGCGACCTTGGAGAAGGACTGGGCGTTCTGGCTCGCGCGAACCGCCGACTGTGAAAAGAGCTGGAAGGATCTGCGGATCTCCTTCGGATCATTCGCCGATGTGAGAACAGAATTCGGCTTCACCCCCATGCCGGAGAAGACCTTCTTGAAATCCGTAACCCCGTCGGAGATGCCGTAACCGAAAATGATGTGCGACTCGGTTGCGAGCATGTCGCGGAGGATCGCCGCGACATCCCGCGCCCTGGTCTTGCCCGAGGCGTTGTCGCCGCCGTCGGTGACAATGAGCGACACCGTGCGGCTCGCAACCCCGTTCATGGCAAACTCCTGGGCCTTGGCGATGACCGCGCCGAGAAACTGCGTTGACTTGGCGAAGAGCGGCGTCTGGCCGTAGGGCCGGAAGTTGCCGGCCGAGAGGCGAGACGCATCCTTCAAGAGAACGTAGGGCTGGAGGAGCCCCCTGTTCAGAAGCTCGATGTAGACGAGAACATCATCTCGCTTCTTCGCGCCCTGGAGCGCGTCAATGACGCTGTTGACACCGTCGCGCACCGCGTCGGTGTTCCCAGCGTCCTCGATAGACCCAGAGTCATCAAGAAGCAGATTCAGAAGCACCACCTCCGCGGCCTTCACGTCGGCCGGAATGATACCAAGACTCGCTTGGATGGCCGCCCCGTAATCCGCAACCCGGAGCGCCTTCATGGCGGCATCCGAGATTGCGCCGTCCGAGACAGCCGCTTGGAAGAGGTCCTCGACTCGAACGCTTGCTGACTGGCTCATCGCCACTCCTTTGTGGGTAGCGCAGGCGCTTCGCGCATCATGCGCGAAGCGCCTGCGGCTTGGAGGTGCTGCACTACGAGATCTTGAGACCCGGCCAGCTCTCGACGGGCTGGGTTGAGGTGACAAGATTCATGCCGGCGGCGGTGAAACGCTTGAAAGCGTCTTCCACCTGCGGCGTGAAGTCGGCGAGAAACCCGCCCTTGCCGTCAGGCACTGTGACCGCCGACATGCAGTCGGTGATCACATAGACCTTCTTGGCGAGCTTGGGATCCGCCGTCGTGATCTCGGAGAGAAGATCGTCGATCGAAGACTTGACGCAGTGGCTCGCGGCCTGGCCCGCGATCGCGACCGCATCGGATGTGAGAAGTTTCTCGATGAATGCGGTGCTCTTCTGACCCAGAGGCTCTCCGTCCCAGCGCATCAGCACCTCCGGACGGAGCACCGAGTAATTCTCGGTGAGCGGATTCCCTCCCTTGATCTCGACCGAGGCGCGTGACCCGCGCATGAGTGAGTGGAAGAGCCGCGCCTCCTGGATCGCGCCGACAAGCGCATGGCCGTCGCCGCCCAAAAGGCAGTGGGGCGGCCAGAGATAGAGCTTGTACTTCCCAGCCCGCTCGAGCTCGGCGGTGTAGAACATCGCCTGCTTCACGAGCCAGGTGTAATTGCCCTCGCAGAGCCACCAGGCCATGGCCGGATTCGGCCGGAGCTTCCCCGAGCGAATATCGTCGGTGACGATCTCCTGGAAGGGAGCCGGGTGGTTGCCGTCCCTGTCGAGCCAGAACGAGGTGAAGAAGATCTGGTACGGGAAGTGCGTGTCCATCGTCACCGTGATGTCGGTAATGATGCCGGCGTTGCGGTAGATGAACTCCGCGGTCCGCCGCGAGTCCTCAACCGCCCCCTTGCCAGAGCGGCCGCCGACGTAGAGCGTGCCTTCCTTGAAACCGAAGTCCTTCTGAACGTCAATCAAGAGCAGGAGGAGCTTCGTCTTGTCGGAGCCCGACGGACGGACTCCTTGGGCCTTTGCCCAGAGATGAGCGCTCGAGAAAAGGTCCATCTGATTCGGGCCGTACGACCACTTCGCGACGTTCGCGGGGTCGTAGTGGGCGGGAAACGGAAGTGTCGTGATCATTGATCTCCCCTTTCTTCGTGGTGTTCGAGGTTGTTGCCGATTCGGCCGCTTCTTTTGTTTCGCGCCGTTCACACCTCCTTTCAGGCGATGGAAAGCAGCGCCACCGTTTGCTTCCGAACAGCATAGATCCCCTTTGGAGCGACAAAGAGATGCGTACTCTCGTCAACAAAGGGCTCCGTGTCCGGGAAATGCCGACCGACGGAGATCACGCCTGCACCAACTTCGAGCCGGACGACTCCCTCGTCCGTAGCGGCGAAGAGCGACCTCCCCGCCGCAGACTTTCCGCGAAGGGTCGAAAGCCAGCTTCCATCGCCGGGTAATGCCTCCGCTTCAGCTTCGAGCTCTCCACTGCGCCTGATAACGAAACAGCGATGTCTGGTCCTACCTCGCTCTTCCAGAGCCGCGAAGAACCAAACCCGCTCATCAGCAAACACAGCCGTCGAATCAATAAGCGCGCCGGTAAATCTTGCGAGGCGCACGGAATCATTGATCCCGTTTCGATGCGGCTCGAAGACGAACGCTACCGACAGATTCGAAGCTCGGTAGAATCCGAAGCCGAACTTATCACCCGTCCAAAACACAGTCTGATCTTCGAGCACCGTGCCGATCTCCTCGGGGCCGAGCGAACCGTCTGTCATAAGACGTCCACCCTCGACCCAGAAGCGGCGTTCTCCCGTTGTATCGAAAAGCGGGAGATTGCCGAACATGTCTACCGAAAGGTGTTCGGGTCTGGCATTAGCCGCTATAGTCGCTACTCGTCCGCCTTTGCCGATCAGCGTTCGATCCCCCGATAAACGGAAACGCATTGCGGGATCGAGTTCGCCCTGCATGACCGCTGCCCCATCTTCACGCTTGAAGCGTCCGTCCTCGTGATAGAGATAACGGAGCTTTCCGTACTGATACGCCGCGTGGAGTATCGCTCCTTTCGTTTTCAGGATTTCCGTGACGCTGACCTTGCCTTTGACGTGAAGCGTCTCTTTCACGAGCCCCGGCGTACTGCACGTCGGACAGACGGCGCGGGCATGAACCGTGCCACACGAACACCTCCGCCACTCGAGCGATTCAATGAGCGAACGGGGGAAAGCCCCGCGCTCGTCACGTTCGAAAACTCGGTGGAAATACTGGAGGATGTCATCAGACAGCACACGGAAATGAACCGCCGGCTTCGGATAGAGAACTTCGGGGTGGAACACCGTGATGCGCCGGAGCGGCCGCAGATCATGCGGCATCCTAGAGGCCGGATCCTTGGGGCGGTATACCCCGCCGTAAGGACCCACGAAGAGAAGCGACTGCCAGAGCATCACGGCGTAGGCATACCAGTCGGAGTGCTCGTCATGTGGTTTGGCGAGCGTTAGCCTATCGGTTTTGGGATCGAGCTTTGTCGGATCAACGAAGCGCGTCGTGAACATTCGCGCGAGGTATGGACCGAACTGGAACGAATCTGCATCAATCACAAGCGCTTCCTCGCCGCGAACAAGCACATTCAGGTCGTTGAAGTCTCCGATAATGACGCCGGCGCGGTGTATCCCAAGAACTGTTTGATGCAAGTCAAGGAAAATCCGGCCAACTCGGTCATTCGGCACTCCGGCTTCACGAAAAGTCCGTTCGCTGTAGCGAAGCAGGACTTCGGCGTGGCGCACGAACTCCATGGCGTAACCGATGATGGCGCCGTTTGGATTATCTCTTGCAAACTCTCGCAAAAGCACGACACGCGCCGGAAGCCTCCCGTCGAACTTCGCGAGCGCCGGGAGTTTCGTCTGGTGAGCGCGGATTCGTTCCCGCGCCGCCTGCTGTTCGGCGGGTATGCCACAAAGATCCGGATGATCCGGCGGCTTGAAGATTTTCACCGCGGTATCATTACCGACGTCAAAGATATCAGCCTCGCCCCCTTTGCCGATTGACTTTGCGGGATCGAGGCGAACGCGCCGCGTACCGAGGTAGGCGTACATTGCCTCGCTCCTTTCATCAGCGCTTGGGTTTGCGGCGAAGCGCAACCAGCGTAGTGTCATCGGGAAACTTCCCCGGCGCGCGATGTATCACCCTCTCCCGCCAATCAACGGCAAGATGCTCATTCTGCGTGAGCGCGAGGCGCCGGCGCACCATGTCCGGGTTTTTGAAATAGCGATCTTCCCGCCAGAACTGCGATATGGGCCCGACGAGTTCTGATCTCCCCGGCAGGCACTCCAGTTCAGCTGCGATAAGATGCTCTACGCCGTCGGTCCCGACGAGAAGCGACTGGACTGATTCGGTGGGAAGCGCCGCCGTGATTCTGAAATCGTTCGCCGGATCTTCCGCGCCGGGCGCAGCCAGCAGGGTGTAGGCGAGATACGGCGGCGCGTTGTTTGCGAAGGGCCCGAGCGGAATTCGTTCGCCGTTTACGAACTGGATTCCGTCGCCGACGGAAAACATTACGGTTTCCCGCGGCGTCACCAAAGCTCCATTCACCGTGAAGAGAAAGTGCTCATAGATCACCTGCTTCAAATCTTTGCCCATGGCCTTAGCCGTCAGCCGGACATGAACGAGCGTGCGCCAGCGCGCCCCGGTAAGAATTTCCGCGAGCTCGGCGTTCCCGCCGAACATGCAGTATTCCTCGATCAGGGACTCCGCAACCAGCGCGGCTCCGATGGTTGCTCCAACCTCGCTTTTGGATTCAGAGCCGCAACCGTCAGTTACGACCGCGACTATGGCGTTTTCCGCCGCGCGTATCGCAAAACTGTCCTGGTTGTTTTTCCATCCGAGCGAGCGCAAGTGATCGCGCCCAATGACGGATCCTGCGGCAACTTCGAAATCATCACTGATCATTTGGCATTTCTCCTTATATGGTTTTTATTGTTCTTTCAAAGAGCGCTTGATCTCTGGCTCCAGAAACCAAGGCGTCTTACGGGAGTCATGCCCATGAGGCGTCTTGCTTCCTAAATCGTGTAATCCCTACACTATCTAATGACGTTAAATAATGACACCGTTTAATGGTGTATTTACTACACTTTCTGACAGCTAAATTTTTTAACCGTTATTCGCTATGCTTTAAAGGATCCCTATGACCTTGTGTCTTCGCTCGCTAAACCGGTAAAGTTCGGCTGGGCGGCTTCGCCCCGCTCGCTTTTTCTTTTTTGTGCCGACCACCAGTTTCAAATGAAAGAGCTTCTTCCGGAAATTTCGCTTGTCAATCCTGCGGCAAAGAACAATTTCGTATAATCTCTGCAATTCCCCCAAGGTGAATTCTTCCGGCAGGAGTCCGAACGCGATATTCGTGTAGGCGAGTTTGGAACGCAAGCGCTCGATCGCGGTTCGGATAATATCTTTGTGATCGTAAGCAAGTTTCGGAAGGTTCGCCACCGAGAACCAGCACACCACGCTCCCCTCTCGTTTGGCTATATCCGTTGTCGGCGTTAGTGCTAGATAGGCCACCGAGACCACGCGACCCCTGGGATCGCGATCCAGAGCGCTGAAAGTATATAACTGCTCGATGTGAGCGAACTTGGCTCCTGCCTTCTCCCACAAGTGACGCTTTGCGGCCTCATCGGCGGTTTCCTTTGGATGAATAAGTCCGCCGGGAACTCCCCAGTGTTCTTTGTAGAAAGGCGGCCGATCCACCTTCATTAAAAGAACTTTCAAGTCTCTCTGGCTCCCGCAAAAAAGCACTGTGTCTGTCGCAATAATCGCGAATTTAAGCTTATGCGGGGGTCGGGGTGCTTTTGCCATATAGTGTATTATATACACATCCTACTCTCCCGCCGGTTTCCTGTCAAGCCTCTGTGGATAAACTAAAAACTGCCCCTATGATTGAGTGAAAGACAACAACGAGCAGATCAAGGCGCTATGCCACGCCGCGACGGCAGTTGCTGTCGCGATGAAGGGCTAAAACTCCCCGCCGGGCCCGGACGGTTCAACTGTCCGGGCCCTCTTTTTTTATTTGCGTCCAATAAATCTAATCAGATGCTCTGTTCCTTTCGCTCGATCCTTATACGTTTCTCCTTTGTTGTCCACAACGATCTCCCAAAAGTCTTTTGTAAAACGACGAATCGTATCAAGATTAAAATATCGTTTTTGTATTCCATCTATTTCGAAAAAATCTTCCTCAATTTTTGTTCCGTCTCCGAATTCAGGATCATTTGTTGAATTCAAAAGCAGGGCTAGAACTCCACCCAGCTTGAGCACTCGGTGAATTTCTTGAACAATACTCTCTGTAGTTTTTTTATCAAAATAGTGAAGTGCCAAGTGAGAGTAAACAACATCAAACATTGCATCACGAAAGGGCAAAGGTTCAGCGATATTTACTTTTTGAATAGATATCTTCTTTTCTAATCCTTGAGATAGTTTGGCACGATTGTGCTCAATACCGCGCTCTGAATAATCTGTCGAAACAACTTTGTACCCTTTTTCAGCGAAAAACCTAGAATCTTGACCATGTCCTGCCCCTAGTTCGAGCAAAGACCCAGTTGCGGGTAAAAACGAAATCACCCATTCTGCAAAAAGCGATGGAATATTTGCCCAGTCAGCGGTAGCGTATTTCTCCAATTTATTGTCCCAATATTGCGATGCTTCCATAGACCTAGAAAACGAAAACGGGGTTAGGAGCGCTTTTTTGGCTGTCCCTCCTGAACAAAATCCGAACTTTTTACCAAACGAATCCCGACGACTGACCGCCTCCGCTTCGCTCCGGCGGAACGCTCCGCCTTCGTTGAAACTTCGGCGGACAGGTCAGGTGCGGCGGTTCGCCAATTGGCGAATCCCCCATACACCCTTACGCCGCGCCCTCGCTTCTGGCATTTCGGCGAAAAAATCCGGCGGCTATCATTTACCTCTCCCAAATCTTATCATCTGGAGCAAAATCAACCTGATATTCAGGTATGTCTAGTGATATGCCGTGTTGTTTTGCTTCCTCGTATTGCTCTTTACTTTTTCGATCTATGTAAAAAACTTTGTTGCGGAAAATAATGTAATGGTGAGTATCATTCTTGAAATCAGCATACCAGGCGTGTTCTGAATCCAATGCTTTGCTAATTGTTTCCGCAACACCCTTTGCTTGATTTTCCGGAATTTCAACAGTGTGCAAAGTCCACTGTTTGATCCAAGGAGTTTTATGCTCTTCGGTAACTTCCTCAACTTTAGTTTCTAAAATTTTGACATCTTTAAGAATGTCTTTGTTTCCCAAACTTTCTTCAATTATTACACCTTGATAATTCATAAATTTAATTTAAGGTATACTCCCAACCTAGCCGCCATGCTTTCTTTTTGCGCCAATCTTCCGCAAACGCTTCTTCCCATGTTTTGCCCTTGAGCAAAACATCCATCGCGAGTTGCGGGGCTTTGTGTGCGACAACTGCAACATGCTTGCCGTCGTAATTCTTTTTTAGGAAATTGAGGAAATCGGCAACGCGGGCTTTCACATCCTCATAACTCTCGCCATCGGGAAATGGCTTCGAGATACATTCTTCCTCCTGCATTGGTTCGACAATGTCCGATAACGCGCCATTGAGTTTTCCGTAGTTGCACTCACGAAGCCGTGCGTCGGGAATGATTTGATAGACGCCCTCCCACGCAAGTTTAACGGAATCATGGGCGCGTTTGAGGTCGGAGCAAAAGACAACATCGAAATTCCTATCTTTGGTTTGCTCCCTCAATTCGATTGACTGCTTGCGCCCAAGTTCGGACAATTTAACATCCTTCCAGCCAGAGGAAATATGCTGTTCGTTGTCAGTAGTTGTTCCGTGTACAAAATATGTGATTTTAACTGCCATAATTAAATTTTACCAGAATTTACTAATGCGGGGGTAATAAAATAAACTTGTTGTGTTGGTGATCCACGCTCTACTTTTATTTCAGAATAAAATTTATCTCCATCTGAATTTTCATATTCAAACCGCACTACAGTCGAGGTTGATGGTCCAATCCTTTTTGTGTCACAAAAATTTATCATCTTTGCAGTACCCGGACTTTTCACTCTTATATAATCTATCGGGCCGTTGAAGTCCCATATCTCAGTAGGAACATCTCGAAACATCCCCATTGTTTCTACAATATTTTTCGCAGTGTCAGTCCCGACATTACGAAGAAATAAACCGGCATTGTCTGGCGTTTCCATTACCAACTTAGGGCTTTTACTTGCTAGATATGCTTTGTACGCGTAACAGGCAGCGACAATAGCAGCAACAGTGGAAACAATTCCAATAGCCAGGTTTATATAATTCATATCTCTATTTTGTCTATTTCTTGGCTGCGGGACTTGGATTCCCTCCTCCGCTGAAGCTTAGGACGGGCGAGCGAACCAAGATACTCCTCACTTTTTCCCAGAACTGCGGGACTTGGATTCGAACCAAGATACTGGGCTTCAAAGGCCCATGTCCTGCCATTAGACGATCCCGCAGTTCTGGGAAAAAATTATTAATGTGACTTCTCAGCCTAGGGCGGACCCGCCCCTGGCGGGAAAGGCCCATGTCCTGCCATTAGACGATCCCGCAAGAACTGTTCTTAATGGTTTAGGATTATACAACAAAAACTTCCCTCAATCCACCTCCTCGTGTTCCCAGCCACGCCCCGCAAAATCATTCTCATATTCTGCAGAATATGAGAATGATTTTCGGCAATGATCATCGTGCGGTTGCATCTACCTTTGTACAGTCTTTATGCCTCGACTGACCTAAAACCCAAAAACTTAGCGTTTTCGGCGTTTGTCTTTTTCAAAATGGCGCTGGAGCTTGCCGACCCAGGATTCAATCTCTTTCTGCCCCTCGCGGCCGGACCAATAGCGCCTGCGCATCTTTACCTGCTTGAACGACCTGGCTAACTCTTTATGAATCAGCTGAACCGGAAGGCGATACTTGGTGTCGCGGATTTCACCGGCCTCGTGGCGCGCCATTTCCAACGCCATATCGTCAGTATGGCTGACATAAATGCCACCATCGCGCTCGCTTTTCAAAATATAAACGTAGTAACGCATACTCTAATTTCCAATCTTGCAATTTTCAGTCAATTTTCAATGACCAATGCTCAAAAACTTTTGAAAATTGAGAATTGGGACATTTATTGAAAATTGGAAATTGATAATTGAAAATTCT